>NZ_JBEPEL010000001.1:0-165832 GCF_040300825.1 Streptomyces sp. NPDC000229 | reverse complement strand
GTCATGGACCACGGCCGCGTCGCCGAGGACGGCACCCACGACGACCTGCTCGCCCGCGGCGGCCGGTACGCGGAGCTCTGGCGCACCTTCATCGGTGAAACCCCGGCAGAGACCCCGGCGGCGACGGCGTAACGCCTCGGAACCTCCCCTCCCGGTGGGGGAACACCACCGCGACGCAACCACGTGGCCCCCACGTGCGTCGTACGCATGTACGCTCATGCGGCGAAGGGGAGCAAGCGTGTTCGATGTGGTGGTCACGGCCAGGACAGGACGACTGCTCATGTGCGCGCTCGCGGTGCTGGTCGCCGCGGGTTTCCTCGTCCTCGCCGGACCCGGCACCCCACGTGCCGACGCGGCGGCCACCGCTTGTTCCGGGCGCCTCGTCAAGACGATGACGTTCAGCACGGGCGAGCTGCGGGTGTACAAGAACCGCCAGTACGCGTGCGCCGTCACCGTCGCGAAGAAGCCCGGCGCCCGGCGCGCCATGTCGGTGGCCGTCCAGCCGCGCGGCGGACGCGCCGCGGTCGACGCGGGCGCGTTCACCCGGCAGGCGGGGCCCGTCACCGTACACGCCCTCAACCGCTGCGTCCGGGCGTCCGGCGCCGTGGCGGGCCGGGGGGCCTCCACGGGCTGGATCCTCTGCTGACCCGACGCAACGGGGGCTGGCGGCAACCACGTTGACCCCACTAGGTTCGCGGCGACCACCGCAAACCCACGTGGAGGGTGAATGCGCAAGGCGCTCAGATGGCTGCTGTCTCTCGTGGTGCTCATAGGCACCGTGAGCGCGGCCGGAACGGCCACCGCCGCCGGTACCGCCGACAGCGGCACGACCACCGATATCAAGGACCGCATCCTGGCGATCCCGGGGATGACCCTGGTCGAGGAGAAGCCCTATCCCGGCTACCGCTACTTCGTCCTCACCTACGCCCAGCCGGTCGACCACCGGGACCGCTCGAAGGGCACCTTCCAGCAGCGCCTCACCCTGCTGCACAAGGACACCGCCCGTCCCACCGTCTTCCACACCAGCGGATACGCCGTCAGCACCACCCCCCGGCGCGCCGAGCCGACGCGGATCGTGGACGGCAACCAGGTCTCCCTGGAGTACCGCTTCTTCACCCCGTCCCGCCCCCAGCCCGCCGACTGGTCGAAGCTGGACATCTGGCAGGCGGCCTCCGACCAGCACCGGATCTTCACCGCGCTGAAGAAGGTCTACGACCGCAAGTGGCTCGCCACCGGCGCCTCCAAGGGCGGCATGACCGCCACGTACTACGAGCGCTTCTACCCCCGCGACATGGACGGCGTCGTCGCGTACGTCGCCCCCAACGACGTGGTGGAGAAGGAGGACTCGGCGTACGACCGGTTCTTCGCGACCGTCTCCACCGAGGAGTGCCGCGACCGGCTGAACGCCCTCCAGCGTGAGGCGCTCGTCCGCCGCGCGCCGCTCCAGGAGATGTTCCGCACCCGGGCCGAGGCCGAGGGCGCGACCTTCACCACGGTCGGCAGCCTGGACAAGGCGTACGAGGCGGTCGTCCTCGACTTCGTCTGGGGCTTCTGGCAGTACCACACCGAGGCCGACTGCGCCGCGATCCCGGAGGCGGCCACCGCCACCGACCAGGTCGTGTACGAGACCATCGACACCTACTCCGGCTGGTCGTTCTACAGCGACCAGGGCCTTGAGCCGTACACCCCGTACTACTACCAGGCCGCCACCGAACTCGGTTCGCCCAGCATGAAGATGGCCCACCTCGAGGGCCTGACCCGGTACGGCTACCAGCCCGCCCGGAACTTCGTCCCCCGCGACATCCCCGTACGGTTCAAGCCGTGGGTGATGCGGGACGTCGACCGCTGGGTGCGCACGCAGGGGCGCGGCATGCTGTTCGTGTACGGCGGCAACGACCCGTGGGGCGCCGAGAAGTTCCGCGTCGACAAGGGCGCCCGGGACTCCTACGTCATGACCGCGCCGGGCGCCAACCACGGCGCCAACGTGGCGGGCCTGACCGAGGCCGAGCGGACCAAGGCGACCGCCCGCATCCTGGCCTGGGCGGGCGTGGCCCCGGCCGACCCGCAGCGCGCGGCGCCGCTGACGACGTACGACCCGCGCCTGGACAAGCGGGAGCTCCAGCGGGAGATGACCCTGCGCCCGTAGGGCGTACGGGGCTGCGCGCACCGCTCACGGACGGCGCGCGCAGCCCACCGGTCCGGTCCGGCCCAGCTCCCCGTACAGATCCGCCGACGGCGGGCACTGCGCCCGCCGCCCCACGGCCCGCACCACCCGGTACTCCGGCCGCTCCTCGCCGGAGCCGTCACAGGCCGTCTCCTTCACCTGGCCCTCGCGGGAGCCGTAGAGGCAATCCCCGACGACCTCGCCGTAACCGGTGGCCGTGCTCCGGAACCCGGCCGGTGCGCTGTCGCCGCCTGCACAGGTGGTGAGCGCCACCGCCATCAGCAGGGCGCACACCGCCCCCGCGGTTCGTCGCCGACGCATGCGAGCCCCCCGATCCTCGCGCCCGGCGTGACCCGCCGTGGCGGGCACACGCCAGATGCGTCGGGGGTATTGCGCTATGTGTACGTCAGGCCGTAGCCCACCGGATACAGCACCTGGGCCGGATCGTCCGCGCGCTGCACGGGCACGGGCAATCGCCCTTCCGGCCGCACCCGGCCCGCGATGACACGGGCGGCGGCGCGCAGTTCGACGTCGGTCCAGGAGTAGGTGGCGAGCGTGGCACGCTGACCACTGAGACGGGCGATGTCGTACGGGTTGCGGATGGCGACCGTGACGACGGGGACGCCGGTGGCGGCGAGCCGGGACACCAGGGTGCGCTGGCTGCTGGTCGCCGAGACGTTGTACGTCCCCACGATCACGGCGTCCTTGCCGGCCGCGGCCGCCACCGCCTCGTCGATCTTGGCGGTGGTCGGAGCGGTGCCGGTCGGCAACACCGTGGTGGTGAAGCCGAGTTCGCTCAGTGCTCCGGCCAGGGTGGCGGTCGGCGGGCCGGTCGTCCCGGAGGGGGAGGCGACGTCGGCGCCGACGACGAGGAGGTTCGGCCGGTCGGTGGCGCTGAGCGGGAGCAGGCCGCCGTCGTTGAGCAGCAGAGTCGTGGTCCGCTCGGCGATCCGGTCGGCGGTCGCGAGGTGCGGCCGGGTGCCCACGGTGCGGTCGACGGTATCGCGGGTGACGTAGGGCTCGTGGAAGAGGCCCAGCTTCGCCTTCAGGCGGAGGATGCGGAGAATCGATTCATCGATCCGCGCCTCGCTGATCTCGCCGCTCTGCACGGCTTTGAGGACCGCGTTCCACGCCACGGAGAGCTTCGGCGGGTTGAGCAGCTGGTCGCAGCCGGCCTTGAGGGCGAGGACGGGTACGCGGTCGTCGCCGTACTTGGTGCGTACGCCCTCCATGCCCAGCGAGTCGGTCACGACGACACCGTCGTACCCCAGTTGCTCACGGAGGATGCCGGTGAGGATGGGGCGGGAGAGGGTGGCGGGGTCCTCGGCCGGGTCGAGGGCGGGGACCACGATGTGCGCCGTCATGATCGAGTCGATCCCGGCGGCGATGGCGGCCCGGAACGGCGGCGCGTCGAGCGTGCGCCACTGCTCAAGGGTGTGGGTGATGGTCGGCAGGCCGTAGTGGCTGTCGACGGAGGTGTCGCCGTGCCCGGGGAAGTGCTTGGACGTGGCGGCGATGCCCGCCCGCTGGTAGCCGCTGACCTGGGCGGCGACCATACCGGCGACGGCGCGCGGGTCGGAGCCGAAGGAGCGTACGCCGATGACCGGGTTGGCCGGGTTGACGTTGACGTCGGCGACGGGCGCGTAGTTCTGGCGGATGCCCAGCGCGGCCAGTTCGGAGCCCGCCACATGGGCGGCGCGCCGGGCGTCGGAGCGTGAGCCGCCCGCGCCGAGCGCCATCGCGCCGGGCATCAGGGTGGCGGGTTCCCCTATCCGGGCGACGATGCCGTGCTCCTGGTCGGTGGAGATGAGGACCGGTACGGGGGTGGGCCGGTCGAGCGCGGCGCGCTGGATGCCGTTGGACAGGTCGGCGATCTGGTGCGGGTCGCGGGTGTTGTGGGCCCAGGAGAAGTAGATGATGCCGCCGACGTGGTACGTCGCGATCAGCTCGGCGGCCGTGCGGACGCCGATCTCCTTGAGGTTGGCGTCGATGTCCGCCTGGTCGGGGGCGGTGGCGGAGTGCCCGTACACCCGCATGACGAAGAGCTGGCCGACCTTCTCCTCCAGGCTCATACGGGAGATGAGCCGCTTGAGGCGGCGGTCGTCACCCGTCGCGTGGGCGGGGGTGGTGACCCCGGTGACGGCGGCGGCCGCGGCGGCGGCGGTGACGGTGAGGAGAGTGCGTCTGGAGGGGGTGGTGGCGGCGGCTCGGTGGTGCATCGGTGCTCCTTCCGGCCATGCGGATGAAGGAAACTTCCAAGGAGTCACGCATAGCCGGAAAGTAACTGCCAGGTCAAGGACCTGAGCGCACCGCGCCGGGAAAGGGGACGGAAGACGAGGGGCCGCCACCGGGCTCCCTACAGGGCACCGGCCCCCGCCCCCGGCACCGTCGTCGCCGGCCCGCCGCTGCCCGTGCGTGCCTCTTCGATGAGCGCGCGGGCTTTGGCTTCCGCCTGGTCGTACCGCTCGGGAAAGGCCGACCGCTGCACGCTCTGCGCGACCTGGCCGGCGGTCCACTCGGGATGGGCGCGGTCGGACTCGACGGCCCGGGTGAAGAACGAGTTGGACGCGTACGTCACGTCCATGCACTGCTCGCGGGTGCCCCAGCCCTGACTCGGGCGCTGCTGGAAGACGCCGACCGAGTCGAGGTGCCCGCAGTCGAGGTTGTTCATGTGCGACTCGACCCACCCGGCCTCGAAACCGGCGAGCATCACCTTGTCGTTGACGCCCAGTTCACTGCCGACCCGGTAGACGATCCTGATCACCTCCGGGTCGTGGCCGGGCGGTACCGTACAGGCCGCCGTGTCCCCCAGCTCCGTGGCCGGAATGTGGTCCCCGACCGGCGGAGGCTCGCTCGTCGCCGCCCGGGCGAGCTGCCACGGGCCTCCCCATGTCCATGCGGCGGCGGTCAGGCCGCCCACTTGCACAAAGCTGCGTCTGGACACCATGGGAGGAATCTCCCCTTCCGGGCGAGTCTGTCCCCGACCGGTTCCCGGGGACTCCACGACAGGTTCACACCCGGACGCCCCTACTCGCGCCCATGCGACGACGTGTCGTCCGGAGCCCGCCCGAACAGTGCACAGCCGGGCCGGGGGCGCAACGGCCGCGATGGTTCCGCGGCGCGGGCCGCGGACGGCGAACGCCCCGCTAGGCGATCCCGGCCAGATACTCCCGCCCCGCCGCCAGCAGCGGCGGCAGGTCCGCCGCCTGCGGGTACCACCGCTTCTCGTACTCCCAGCAGGCCCACGCCTCGCCGTCCCCCTCGCCCACCAGCGCCAGGCACTCGGCCAGCGGCAGCACCCCGGCGCCGAGCGCCAGCGGCGTGGTGTCCTCCACCGAGGCGATGTCCTTGACCTGGACGTACCCGAGGTACGGCGCCAGCACGGCGTGCGTCGCCTCCGGGGCCTCGCCGGCCGTCCAGGGGTGCATCACGTCCCACAGCGCGCCCACGTTCTTGTGCCCCACCGCCCCCACGATCCGCGCCACGTCCGCGCCGGTGCGGTGCGAGTCATGGGTCTCGACCAGGATCCGCACGCCCAGGTCCGCCGCGATCTCCGCCGCCGCGCCCAGCCGCCGGGCCGCCGTCGCGTCCGCCTCCGCCGGGTCCTGGTCGCCGCCTCCCGGGAACACCCGGACGTACCGTGCGCCCAGGTCGGCCGCGAGGTACAGCAGCCGGTGGAGCTCCTCGTACACGGGCTCGTCGTCACCGGCCTCCGCGACCCGCGCGTACCCCGCGACCGTCAGGATCTCGACCCCCGCCCGCGCGAACTCCTCGGCCACCGCCCGCCGTTCATGGCCCACCAGCCCGGGGTGCACCGGCTCCTCGGGGTGGGCGCGCAGCTCCACGCCCTGGTAGCCGCTCTCGACGGCGAGGCGGACGACATCGGGGACCGGCATCCCGGGGACACCGAGGGTGGAGAAGGCGTACTTCACGGTCTGGAGCTCCTTCGTGCGGTGCGCGTCCGGTCGGACTCCGTGGAACGTACCCCGCGGGCGCCCCGTCATTGCCCGCGCAACGGCAGCCGCCAGTCCTGACCCACCAGGTCCGCCCCGTACGAACGGTGCGGCTTCTCGGCCACCAGGGTGAAACCCGCGCGCTGGTAGATGCGCCGGGCGGCGGTCAGGACGTCATTGGTCCACAGCACCGGCTCCCGGTAGCCCGCCTCCCGTGGGCGTTCCACACCCGTTCCAGGAGTTCCGCACGTTGGCAACCGCTTACCGGCGGGCCCGCCATCGGATCGAGGTAGCGGTGGTGGCGGCAGCGGAGCCGGCTGGGCATCCTGGACCGCTTCCGGTCCGAGGCGGCGACCGGCTTCGGGGAAGTACCGGGTGTCCTTGCCGGAGACGTCCGGGGCGGCAGCGTTCAGCGCTTACTTAAGCCGGGCGCAGAAGCGAATGAATGGTGTGGTGGACGAGCAGGTGCCCCCACAGCTCCTGCTCGACGCCGCCTGGCCAGCGGGATCGCAGGACTGGCGGGGCGTCCTGCCGCAGCGTGCCGACGGCTTCCAGGGAGGCTTTGATCCCCCATCGCCGGTGGTACAAGGCTCTCAGGTCGGACGCCGGGTGCAGCTCGGGGTCCACGAGTGTGGTGATCAGACGATGCGGAGGGTCATCGAGTACCCGGACCACCGTCCGGGCCGGCGCGGGCCCGCAGCGCAACTCGCAGAGATAGGAACCGTCCGGCAGTACGGTGTGCTGTGGCAGGACGGGCCGAGGACCGGCCTGCCACAGCACGTCCGCTCCGGCAGCACGTAGCACGGGAAGCAGGTCCAGGTCGGCCAATCCGCGGTCCGCGAGCAGCAGATCTCCTCGGGTGAGGGTCGCGACCACGTCGTGGGTGAGGGCGTGTCCTGTCTTGGCAGGCTTCTGTCCCAGCACGGCCCTGGTGATGGTGTGGCTGCCGCATTCCGCCAGTGCCACCAGGTGCGCTTGCGGCAGGGCCGCAGGTTCCGCCCTGGTGATGGAAGGGCAACTGTAACGGGCGCGGTTTTCTGGTGTGTCCGGGACACCGACCGTTGTCTCGTCGACCGCTATCACCCGCCACTGGAGATAGCGGGCACACCGCTCCTTCCGGGCCGTCCGCGCCCGCGTGTCACATGTCGCCTGCGCGAAGAGCGAGGCCAGCGGCTCGGGCCCCAGGCGCACGCGAGCTCGTGAGATGGCAGCGGATGTGGGCACAGGAGGAGGACGTCCATCCTGTCGGGTTGCCCAGGCCGTCGCTTCGACCAGCATCCGGGCCACCTCCTCGTAACTGTGCTGGGTGAACAGGCACATGGCGAGGACGAAGTACACCACCGTGCGGGCGGGGAGAAGCCGGCTGCGCCGCTCGGTTCGGCCGCATTCCGCGATCACGCGGTCCACCGTTTCAGGCGGAAATTCATGCATCAACAATGCGAGGGCAATACGGTCGGACAATCCGTCACTGGCAGCCGCCTTCAACTGCCCCGGCCGTGGCATCGGAGCACCTTTCAGGTCATTGATGAACGGCTCGCTTAAGTCAGCAGTAGCAATCGGCACCGACTTGCCCGTTTCCCAACAGGGGCAAACCATGGGAGAAAGCCGACGCGGCGAACCTTCCTTCCCCTGACGGACGCGCATTGCTCGCTTTTGGTTGCACTGCCCGTCGAAGAATCGATTCTGTGCCGCAGTCACGGCATGCAGAAGAGCAAAGAAAGGGATGGCGATGACAGATCGTGCGTTGCTCATCGGCATCGATGAGTATCCGGATCCACTGAACAACCTCAATAGTTGCGTCGCCGACACCGTGGCCTTCACCGACCTGCTCGGCCAGCTCGACTTCGACAGCTCCGGGATCCGTGTGCTGCACAACTCGGACGCGACCCTGGCGGCGACGCGAGATGGTCTGGACTGGCTGGTGGACGGTGCCCAGGACGGGGACCGCCTGGTCTTCTTCCAGTCCTCGCATGGCTACCGCTATCTGAAGGGTGACGTCATGACGGAGGTGCTCTGCGCGTACGACGAGTTTCTGGAGGACACGGAACTCGCTGACCGCAGCGCGCTCGTCCCGCCAGGTGTGCTCACCGTGGTCCTCGACTCCTGTCACTCCGGCGGCATGGAGAAGGCACTCTTCCGCAAGGGACTGCCGGAGAGCGTGCGCACCAAGGTGTTCACGCCGTCCCGAGAGGCGCTCCTGGAACGGGCCAAGTCCGTATCCCTCGTTCGTGGGCTGAAGCCCTTCGGCCGTACCACCTTGCGCAACGAGGCGTCGCTCGCCCAGAACATGGCGCACGTCCCCAACAAGGCGCCCAAGACGAAGGGCGCCATCACCGGGGCGAACGAGCTGAATGCGGTGCTCCTCACCGCTTGCCAGGCGGACCAGACCGCGGCGGCCGGCAGCGCCGCAACCAACTGGCTCTCGGCGTTCACCTACGCCTTGACCATGGAGATGGATCCGTCCATTTCGGTCTCTGCCCTGCGCGACCGGTCCGTGGCGCGCATCGAGGACCTCAATATGAGCCAGACGCCTTGCGTCTTTGCTCCCTCGGACCAACCGCACCTCCTCACCGAGACGTTTATCTCCCGGCGGCAGACAAAGAGCAAGGAGATGATCCGACAGGTCGAGGAAATGCTCAAAGAGGTCGCCTACGCAGGCGGCGGTCACAAATCTTTTGTCCATGGAAAGGGCGAAGGATTCTCAACGGAAAGTCACACATCGGAGGTAAAAGGAATGAGTACAGTAGAGCTTGAGAAGTCGGTCGGCGCGGCCACCGAAGAGATACTGGCCGGCGTCAAGGCGGCGGGGGGCAAGGGCAAGTCGGCCTGGGGCACCATCTCGTCCGACCTGAACTACCGGCTGGACACGCAGGCAGTCGCCGCCGTTCTCGCCCCCGCCATGGCGGCCGCAATTCCGGCGGACAAGAGCTTCGCGGTCCAACCGTCCGTGGCAGACACGGACAATCTCCTCGACAAGGGCTTCTGGGACTCCGCGGCCAGGCTCGCACGGGTCGTGGTACCAGCCGTCCTCGACGAGCTCACCAAGAGCGGCGGTCCCAGGAAGAGCCACACCAAGGCTGCCGACCCGGAGGAGGTGCACCGTGAGATCGCGCGGGCGGTCCCGCCGGCCCGGATGGGCGACCCGAAGTTCTTCGGGCTCGTGGAGACGCTGATCGGCGTCGCGGCGCCGCTCGTCATCAACGCGATCACGAAGGACTTCAAGCCCAACGAACGTCCCAGCGTCGGCAAGATCGACGTTGAGCTTCCGGCCGGCATGAGTGACAGCGAGAAGAAGGGCTTCTGGGACGACGCCCTCGACGTGGTCGGTACCGCGCTGCCGTACGTCATCCGCGCCATCGCCTGAGCGATCGGTGAAAGGACGGCGGCCGATACAGGAGGCCGCCGTCCCGTCGGCATTCCATTCGATGGATCGATGGAAGGACTTGCCCGATGATCACTCCCGATGATGAGGCGGTGTATCTCAAGGCAGCCACGGATCTGGCCCGGATGACACCACCCGACCTGTCCGACTTCTCCGCCCGCACGGTCGAGATCGCCATGCTGAAGGTCTTCGGGAGGAACGGCCCCCTGGAAGACTGGCTGAACGAATTCCGAGGCCGGATCAAGCAGGCGAGCGAGAACACGGTACGGATGGAACCCGCCGACCGGGCCGACTTCCCGCACCCCCATGAGAAGAGCCCCGCCGCCTCGCATCAGCGGCTGGTCGATACCGCGACCCCGGCCGTCCATCTCTTGGTGATGGGGCCGTTCGACCCGCCCTTTCGCTTCGTCCCCGGTACCGGCCCGGAGGAGAGCTGAGACGGCCAGGATCGCCCCCGGAACCGCCCATCGGGATGCGGGAGTCCAGCGGATCGGCCGGAGGCAACGACTACCTCTCGACCATGCCCGGCCGGCCGTCGGGGCGGCACACCGCGGACGCCTCCACCTGGCCGGCCGGACGCTCCTGGGGCGCCTTGCCGCCGGCGCACACGCCCCGGGTGCGCCTTCACCGGCATCCGGGCGCTACCCGTGCCGCGCCGGCCCCCGATGTTTGCTCGGCGGGGCATCCTCCTTGGAAAACATTCAGGTCGAACTCTGCAATGGCCCCTGTACGTCCCCTTTGGGGACCGGTTCGAGATCGCGCGATTGAGCTGTGAAGAGGTGCGCACATGTCGGATGAATGGAACACCGTCTCGGATGACCTGGCCGCTCGTTGGAAGGCCAGTGCCGACCAGGTCGCCAATACAGCGACAGCGCTGCGCGAGCGCAACCTGGTTCTCGCCAACGCACCGGATGAGATCGAGCGGCGTCACCGGCGGCTCGCCGAACAGGGACTCGATCTGGAGGCGCTCGTCGGAGACGACGACTCTGTCCGGACCAACTTCTTGAGCCGCGGTATTACCGCTGCACGTTCGGTCGGTCGTGTCGTCAGCGTGGCTTCGCGTCGTGATCCGCCCGTCCCACTCGCCACCGGAGTACTCGTCGCTCCGCGGTTGCTGCTGACGAACAACCACGTTGTACCTGGCGAAGTCGATGCTTCGGAGGCGGCTGTACAGTTCGGCTTCGAGGTCGATGAGGCCGGCCGTGAGTGCGAGCATGTGACCTGCACACTTGCCCCGGAGGTGTGCTGGTTTACCGACGCGGAGCTGGACTTCACCGTGGTGGCTGTCGCCGACCTGCGAGGCCGGCCACCGGGAGATGCGTATGGGTGGGTGCCGCTCATCGAGCAGACCGGGAAAGCACTCAAATGCGAGGCGCTGAACGTCATCCATCATCCCGGCGGTGACAGGAAGCGGGTCAGTATCCGGGAAAACCGGATGGTGGCCCAAGACGAGCTCTGGCTGCGGTATGCCAGTGACACCCGGAAAGGCTCGTCAGGAGCGCCCGTCTTCAACGATCAGTGGGAGATGGTCGCGCTTCACCGCCGAGGTATCAGATTGCTTGACACATGGGGAGCGCCGCTCGCCCGGAGCGGGGAGCGCTGGACACGCGACATGGGCCGCGACGCCGCCGCGTACATGGGAAATGAAGGCGCCAGGGTGAGCAGAATCGTCAAGCGGCTGAGGGAGGCCCCGCTCGATGCGCCGATGCGGAGCCTGATCGATGCGGCGATTGAGGCAGGTGCGAGCGTATGAGCGCGACGTTGGTTCTGGTCCACGGCCGCAAGCAGGAGTGGAAGGCACCCCTTGAGCTCCAGCGCATGTGGCAGGCAGGGCTGGCAGCAGGGCTTATGAAGGCCGGCTTGCCGCCCGTGGACGTCCCCGTGGTTTTCCCGTATTTCGGCAACTTGTTGCGCAGGATCACCGACGAACTGGCGCAGAGTCATGCGGACATCGACCTGGAAACGCTGCCGGCGGACCCCAACAGGCCCGGTCCACTGCACCCCTACCTGGGTTCGGACATCGGCATTGCGGAACGGAAGATGCTGGAGGACATGGCCGTCGGAGCAGGCTGGGTTTTTCGGAACGATGACGACGAACTGGAACGTCTCTCAGACGTGTTGTCCTGGAAAGTCGCTCGAGACGCTCTTGACTGGCTCGCTCACCGCACCCCGTTCGACCAGGAATTCATCGCCGCACATCTGTGCGATGTGGCGGTTTACTTGACGCGGGCCAGGACCCGGGTCCTCTCTCACGTAAGGGAGCAGCTCCCCTCTGACGGGCCCGTCATCCTGGTCTCGCACAGCTTGGGGACTGTGGTGGCACGTGATCTGCTCGGCGACGCCGACCTGCGCGCCCGGACCAGACTGTGGGTGACGGCCGGCTCACCGCTGGGCATCGACGCCGTTCGCAAGAACCTCGGTGACACGACGTACGCGGACAACCCTGGAGTGGAATGGCTGAGCGCCTACGACGTGAACGACATCGTCGCCCTTGGGCATCCCTTGCGGAAAAAATGGGGCCCTCCGCTCGAGGACATCGAAGTGGAGAACGGTGACGAGCCGCACTCGATCGAACGCTATCTCGCCCACCCACAAGTAGCTGGACCAATCGGCGCAGCGCTTGCCTCTCCGTGACCTGCCCCTGCGGAGGCCTGTTACTCCCCGTTGGTCTCGTGCCTCTCCAGCAGCCGGTTCAGCCGATCCGCCCACAGGCGCGTGGTGGCCCGTCATCGCGGCCGCGGTGTCCCAGCCGTACTCCGCCGCGTACAGCGCCCCGTGCCGCGCACGATCCACCCCAGCTCCCCGGGCACCGGATCGCGCAGAACGACCCGCGCGGTCATGACGCCGGCCGCCCCGTCGACGCGCGGACCATCAGCTCCCCGCCGATCGTGGCGATGCCGCCCGGCGGCGGGGCCTCCCGGCCGGTCGCCAGCCGCCCGGCACGCGCACCCGCCTCGTGCAGCGGCAGCCGTACGGTGGTGAGCGCGGGCACCGCGTCCACCGAGAACGGCAGGTCGTCGAAGCCCGCCACGGAGATGTCGTCCGGGATCCGCAGCCCCCGGTCCCGCAGCGCGGCGCAGGCGCCCAGCGCGACCGTGTCGTTGGCGGCGACGACGGCGGTCAGGTCCGGGTCGCGCCGCAGCAGCTCCAGCGTCGCGTCGTACCCGGAGCGCCGGTCGTACGGCCCGTGCACGGTGAGGCCCTCGCCGCCCAGCCCCGCCGCCTCCATCGCCGCGCGGTGGCCCTCCAGGCGGTGGCGGGTGGTGGTGCGCTCGGCCGGTCCGGCGACGTACCCGATCCGCCGGTGGCCCAGCGTCAGCAGATGCTCCGTCAGCCGCCGCCCCCCGCCCCGGTTGTCGAACGTCAGCGCCGCCGCGATCACCTCGCCCGCCGCCGGCACCGGCGGCCGCCCGCACAGCACCACCCGGGTCCCGGCGTCCGCGAGCTTGGCCAGCTTGGCGGCCATCGCCGCGATGTGGTCCGCGTCCTCCACCGCGCCCCCGGTGAGGACGACGGCCGCCGCGCGCTGGCGCTGGAGGAGGGTCAGATAGGTCAGCTCGCGCTCGGGGGAGCCGCCGGTGTTGCAGACGACGGCGAGCTTCTCGCCGCCCGCCCGGCCCGACGCGCCTTCGCCGATGGCGTGCTGTGCGGCCCCGGCCATGATCCCGAAGAACGGGTCGGCGATGTCGTTGACGAGGATGCCGACCAGGTCGGAGGTGGCGGCGGCGAGGGCGCTGGCGGGGCCGTTCAGTACGTAGTCCAGCTCGTCGACCGCGCGCAGCACCCGCTCGCGGGTGGAGGCCGCGACCGGGTAGTTGCCGTTCAGGACGCGGGAGACGGTGGCCGGGGACACCCGGGCGCGGGCCGCCACATCGGCCAGGGTGACTGTCATCGCGTTCCTCCGAGGAGAGTCGGACCGGGCCCTTGTACGGGCCGATGTCGGCAGGCTAGCGTCATCCCCGATAGAAAGCGCTTGCTACTCCGGTGTCCGGGCATGACTCCCTCCGAGCGAACCGCTCGCGGGCCGACCGCGTCCCGGCGTCGACGACACAGGGAGGACCTTCGTGACACGCAGAACCGTGCGGATCGCCATGAACGGCGTCACGGGGCGGATGGGCTACCGGCAGCACCTGGTGCGCTCGATCCTCGCGATCCGCGACCAGGGCGGCCTGGACCTCGGGGACGGCGAGGTCCTGTGGCCCGAGCCCGTCCTCGTCGGCCGCCGGGAGCACGCCCTGCGCGACCTCGCCGACCGGCACGGGCTGACCGAGTGGTCCACCGACCTCGACGCCGTCCTCGCCGACGACACCACGGAGATCTACTTCGACGCCCAGGTCACCTCCGCCCGCGTCGACGCCCTCACCAGGGCGATCGCGGCCGGCAAGCACATCTACACCGAGAAACCCACCGCCACCGACACCGCCGGCGCCCTGGAACTCGCCCGCCTCGCCCGGGCCGCCGGCATCAAGCACGGCGTCGTCCAGGACAAGATCTTCCTGCCGGGCCTGCGCAAGCTGAAGCGCCTCATCGACGGCGGCTTCTTCGGCGAGATCCTCTCGGTACGCGGCGAGTTCGGCTACTGGGTCTTCGAGGGCGACTGGCAGGAGGCCCAGCGCCCCTCCTGGAACTACCGCGCGGAGGACGGCGGCGGCATCGTCGTCGACATGTTCCCGCACTGGGAGTACGTGCTCCACGAACTGTTCGGCCGCGTGACGTCCGTGACCGCCCACGTCACCACCCACGTCCCGCAGCGCTGGGACGAGGACGGCAAGCCGTACGCCGCCACCGCCGACGACGCCGCGTACGGCATCTTCCAGCTGGCCGGCGGCGCCGTCGCCCAGATCAACTCCTCCTGGGCGGTACGCGTCCACCGCGACGAGCTGGTCGAGTTCCAGGTCGACGGCACGCACGGCTCGGCCGTCGCCGGGCTGCGCGGCTGCCGCGTCCAGCACCGCTCCGCCACGCCGAAGCCCGTCTGGAACCCGGACGTCCCCGTCACGGAGGCGTTCCGCGACCAGTGGCAGGAGGTCCCCGACAACACCGTGTTCGACAACGGATTCAAGGCTCAGTGGGAGCTGTTCCTGCGCCACGTCGCCCTCGACGAGCCGTACCACTGGGACCTCCTGGCGGGCGCGCGCGGCGTGCAGCTCGCCGAGCTGGGCCTGAAGTCCTCGGCGGACGGCCGCCGATACGACGTACCGGAGCTGTCGCTGTGACGATCCGACTCCCGCACGGTACGTACGAACCGCGAACCGCGCCCGCGCCCTTCGCCCCCGGTGGCGCCCCTCCGGCCTCCCGTACGGTCTTCTCCGCCGCCCACGTGGTGGCCGACCCGTACGCGGACGTCGCCCCCGGCTCCCCGGCGGCCGTCGACTGGGACGCCACCCTCGCCTTCCGCCGCCACCTGTGGTCCCACGGGCTGGGCGTCGCCGAGGCGATGGACACCGCCCAGCGCGGCATGGGCCTGGACTGGGCGGGCGCGGCCGAGCTGATCCGCCGCTCGGCCGCCGAGGCGAAGGCAGTCGGTGGCCGGATCGCGGCGGGCGTGGGAACGGACCAGCTGCCCTCCGGGGGCCATGACCTTGAGACGGTCCGCACCGCGTACGAGGAACAACTGGCCCTCGTCGAGGACACCGGCGCGCAACCCGTCCTCATGGCCTCCCGCGCCCTGGCCGCCGCCGCGCAGTCCCCCGACGACTACGTGACCCTCTACACCCACCTCCTCCGCCAGGCGAGCGAACCCGTCATCCTCCACTGGCTCGGACCCATGTTCGACCCGGCCCTGGACGGCTACTGGGGCTCCGCCGACCTGGACGCCGCCACCGACACCTTCCTGAAGGTCATCGCCGAGCACCCGGACAAGGTCGACGGCATCAAGGTGTCCCTGCTGGACGCCCAGCGGGAGGTGGACCTGCGACGCCGCCTTCCCGAGGGTGTGCGCTGCTACACCGGCGACGACTTCCACTACCCCGAGCTGATCGCGGGCGACGACCACGGCTTCAGCCACGCCCTGCTCGGCATCTTCGACCCGCTCGGCCCGCTGGCGGCCGAGGCGGTACGGGTGCTGGACACCGGCGACACGGAGGGCTTCCGCGCGCTCCTCGACCCGACCGTCGCCCTCTCGCGCCACCTCTTCCAGGCGCCGACCCGCTTCTACAAGACGGGCGTGGTGTTCCTGGCCTGGCTGGCGGGCCACCAGGACCACTTCACCATGGTCGGCGGCCTCCAGTCGGCGCGCCCCCTGCCGCACCTGGCGCGGGCGTACGAACTGGCCGACGGGCTGGGGCTGTTCCCGGACCCGCAGCTGGCGGAGTCCCGAATGAAGTCCCTGCTCACGGTGTACGGAGTCGAGCAATGAGCCCTCTGGCCCGCTTCAGCGTCAACCAGATGACCGTCAGGCAACTGCCGCTGCCCGACCTCACCGAGGCGTGCGCCCGCCTCGGCGTCCCGGGCATCGGCCTGTGGCGCGAACCGGTCGCCGCGTACGGCCTGGAGGCCACCGCCAAGCTCGTCCGCGACGCGGGGCTGACCGTCACCACCCTGTGCCGGGGCGGCTTCTTCACCACCGCCGCCGACCTGGACGACAACCGCGCGGCCGTCGACGAGGCGGCGACCCTCGGCACCGACACCCTGGTCCTGGTCTCCGGCGGTCTCCCGCCCGCCGGCAAGGACCTCGCCGCCGCCCGCGCCCTCATCGCCGACGCGCTCTCCGAACTCGCCCCGTACGCCGCCGAGCGAGGGATCCGGCTCGCGATCGAGCCGCTCCACCCCATGTACGCGGCCGACCGCTGCGCGATCTCCACCCTCGACCAAGCCCTCACGCTGGCCGCACCCTTCCCGGCCTCCCAGGTGGGCGTCGTCGTCGACACGTACCACGTCTGGTGGGACGACCGCGCCCCAACGGCCGTGGCCCGCGCCGGCGCCCAGGGCCGCATCCACTCCTTCCAACTCGCCGACTGGACCACCCCCTTGCCGGCCGGCGTCCTCAACGGCCGCGGCCAGCTCGGCGACGGCTGCATCGACCTGCGCGCCTGGCGCGAACTGGTCGACACCTCCGGCTACACCGGCCCCATCGAGGTGGAGCTCTTCAACGACGACCTGTGGGCCCGGGACGGCGTGGAGGTCCTGGAGGAGACGGTACGGAGGTACGTGCGGCACGTGCTCTGAGAATCACCCGCCGTGCTCGTACAACCCTTCCGGCGTGACGCGTGTCGTACCTGGCGTCGGGCTTCCGGGGGAATCCGGGGGGATCCAAGGGAAGCCCTGCTGGGGGGAGCGCGCGGGGCCCGGTCCACGGACCGGGCCCCTTACGTACGGCGGGGGACTGCTAGAAGTTGCCGGCGGCCCTGCGGCGGAACCTCCCGTCAGGGCTACCGGGCCCTTGCTGTACGCGGTTGTACCAGCTCAGCGCCATGCGTCACGGTCTTCCAGTGAGAGCTCGATAATGGCCTCATTCTGGACATTCTCCAGGTCCCGAACGTAGGGTGCCGCATTCGGATTGGGGGTGCAGAAAGTGACATACGCCGTCATCGTGTCGTCGTCGCAGCCGCCCAGGGAAAGGGACACGTACGCCTTGACCTCCTGGTCACCGAAGCGCTCGCCTGCCTTGCCGAGGCATGCGAAGGCATAGGACAGAGACCTCCTCAGAAGCGCTTCTGTCCGTTCGGCGCCGGTCGCCGGGAGATCGTAGTCGATCATTCCTCGGCCGTTGATCGACGTTTCTTCTTGGAGCACATCGAAGTAGGGGGAATGATTCTCCGGGAGGAGCCCCGTCAACACCCGTGCTCCATTGGGTGTGTAGGACCAGCCCTCTTCCTTCACTTCTGAGAACATGGGGGGAATGTCTTCGTCCCTCAAGTCCGTGAGGGGAAAATCTTCGAGAAGACTGGACATCAGGGAGTTCATTCTCATTGCTATCCTTCGCCGAGAGCCGAGAGCCCTTTTCTGATCGCTCCGATGAATCCGGGTGTGTTTCCGACTGATTTTTCGATCGATCGCGGTAGGCCTTCAAACTTCCCGGTGTCGAAATCGTACTGGTACTTGGCGCCCTTGTTGCTCTGGTCCTGGAAGTGGAGCTGACCCGGTCGACCGCCCGGGTCAGGGTTCTCGACGTCGATCCGGTAGGGGCCGTGGTTCCATAGGGTCTTACTGGTGATCTGAGTCCCATTCGCGCCGATCATGCCCTTGGAGTCGGGATCCTTGACTCCATAGAGGTCGCGCATTTCCTCGATGCGCCCCTTGACCACGCTCGGGTGATACGGGTCCTTGTCGAATCCCGGCTGAGAGGTGTACCCCTCCCTGAGTGGTTCGTACTTGGGTGCCAGGCCGAGGGGGTCGAACCACGTCAGAGGGTTGTGTACATACGCTACGGGGTTGGGTGCCGCAGCAAGCCCCAGGGGGTCGGCGGTAAGATAACGCGCCGTCTCAGGATCGTAGTGCCGGAAGTAGTTGTAGTGCAGTCCTGTTTCCGGGTCGAAATACTGGCCGGGAAACCGCAGCGGCGTATACGCGGTGCTTGAGCCGGCCCACGCGGTCGTACCCCACAACGTGCTGCGCGCCCGCCAGGCGACGTGGCCTGATTCGTCGATGATTTCGCTGGGAGCACCCACCAGGTCGGTGACGATGGCGAAGAATCGCTCATCGATCGCTTCCTGAGATGCGTTCGACCGGAGGCGGCGCTCTGTCTGGGCAAGCGGACGCAGTCCGAGGTGGTCCCATGTGAGCGCTACGGGATGTGCCAGACCGGATGCGACGGTGACCTGCTCACACAGGGTGCTTCCGTCCCAGGAGAAGAAGACCTGCTCCACAATGGTGTGTCCGTCGTCGGCGACTCGCTGCTTCACGGTACGTCGGCCGAGAGGGTCGTAGAGGTAGCGCCATTGAATGCCATCGGGCGTGGTGACTGCTGCCAGACGATCTTCGGCATCCCATTCATAGCGCCATGTCTCCGGTTTGCGCGAGAGGCGCTTCCTTTGGCGCAGCGTTACGCGTCCGAGCTCGTCGTGTTCCCAGCGGACGTTGCCGGCCTGCGTCAGTGATGTGCCGGAGTAGGTTCGAGAGCCGGTGGCCTCCTGACCAGGGTGGAAGGCCGGCCAGTCGGCCTCTGTCTGATTGCCTGCCTCGTCGTACGCGTAGCGCTCGGTCCAGTTGGCGGCATGGACCGCGGTGACGCGGCCGACCGGGTCGACGTCGAAGACCTTGGTGCCGGACTGTCGGTCTGTGAGTGCGATGAGGTTGCCATCGGCACGGTAGGTGTAGTCACGGCTCAGGATGGCGCGGCCGGCGCCACTGACCTCTTGCCTGGCGAGGCGGCCAAGTGCGTCGAACTCCGACGCCAGCACGACGGTCCCGCCGATGTGGCGATTGATTTCCTGGCCCAGTGCGTCGTGCTCGAAGCTGAACTTTCGGCCGGACGTGGTGAACGACGTACGTCGGCCCGCGGCGTCGTAGGTCCAGCTGCTGACCGCGCCGCCCGGTGTCCGACGACCGATGCAGCGACCGAGCTTGTCGTATTCGTAGGCCATGGTCCGGTCGTTGACGGTCTCCGACTTGAGTCGTCCATAGCGGTCACGAATACAGGTGATCGTTGCATCGGGGCCGACCGCTTCCGCGAGTTGGTCGAAGATGTCGTAGGCGAACGTGGTGATTGATCCGCTGGCGTTCTTGGTGACGATGCGGTCGAGTTCGTCTCGCTCAAAGCGAATGGTTCGTCCGACAGCATCGGTCCGTGCGACGAGTCGGCCTGCCGCGTCACGAATGTAGTTGAGGGTCCGGCCGTCGAAATCGGTCTCCGACACCAGATGGCCGGCGGGATCGTACTCGTAAGTCCAGGTCAAGCCCTGCGGATTCATTACCCGAGTCAGGCGGAGCTCGTGGTCGTGTTCGAACTCGTAGCGGACTCCGTCCGGGCCGGTGCGGGCCGTCATGAGGTCGAAGTGCGTGTATTCGAAACGGGACACTGCACCCATGGCGTCAGTGTGAGAGACGCAGTTCCCCTCACCGTCGTAGACCCAGGACTGCCGACTGCCATCGGCGTCGGTCCGAGCGGCCGGGTTGCCTTCCGTCGTCCATTCGAAGCGGGTCTTGTGCCCCAGCGGGTCGGTGATGGTGACCGGGCGTCCGAAGGCGTCACGCTCAATGCGTGTCGTCGCACCGAGCGGATCGGTCACCTCGATGGGAAGGCCCGCGTCGTTGTTGCGGATGTGCGTGATGCTGCCGAGCGCGTCGGTGATCGACTCCGTGTGGCCGAATTGGTTGTAGGTGTACCGGGTTATGGCTCCAGCGGCATCCGTGAAGGACATTCCATTGCCGTGATGGTCGTACTCCCGGCGAACCGTGGTCCCGTCAGGGTAGGTGATGCGTGTCGGGAGGCCCAGGGGGTTGTACTCGGCCGAAAGAGATCGGCCGTCCGGGCGATGTACGACTGTGGGGTGTCCTGACTCGTCGTACTCGAAGCGGGTCGTGCGGCCTAGTGGGTCCGTTCGGGACAGCAGGCGGTTGTACCGATCGCGTTCGAAGCGCGTAGTCGCGCCCAACGGGTCGATCTCTGCCACAATTTGGTGGGACTCGTTGATCACGTACCGATGAACGGCTCCACTGCTCGTGATTGCGGTCGTTACCTGTAGGCCGGTTTCGGGATCAGTGCCGTCGTAGTTCAGCCGCAGAGCCACATGACCCTCGGCACCACCTTCGGCAATGCACCGGTCCTGTTCGTCGTAGACGTAGTCGTACCGACTGCCGTTGGTGTCGGTCCACGACGTGACGCGGCCTCGTTCGTCGTAGGCGAATCGAAGCGGCAGACCGGAGGAGTTGATGACCTCGGTGAGATGGCCGTCGGTGTAGCCATAACGAAGGATGACCTGGTCGGTGCCGTCCGCGGCTGCACCCGCCAGGTGGAGCGCGGTGATCCGGCCGTCGCTGGTGGTCATCTTCAGGTGGTAGCCACCGCAGTGGACGATGGAGGCAGGGGCACCGTTCCCGTCGTACTCGAACGTGAGCCAGTTGCCGTTGCGGTCGTCAATCTGTGTGAGTAGTGCTTCGTTGTCCTGGTGGCATGTGAAGTGCCGTACTTGGCCTGAGCCGGGATCGGAGACGGTGTAGTCGCCATCCGGGGTTCTGTCCAGAGCCCATCGGGGACCGTGGCTCGGCAGAACGGGCGCCCCGGGCGCCGGGTGGGGATAGGAGAGCAGCAGGCCATCTTCACCGACGAGAACGACGCCTTCACTGTCGATCTCCAGACGCTGGTCGACTGTGGACGACCATGACGTACCGAACCATCGTCCGGCTCGGTAGTCCGAGGCGACTCTTCGCCGGAAGACCAGGGGAAGCACGCCGGGCAGGCTGATGTCGGTCTGGGGCAGGTACATCGCACCAGTGGCAAGGTCGATCGGATCCGACGGGTCCTTCTCGGCCGCGCGTTCCGTGCGGGACGGGTTGGCGGGATCATCCCCCACCGCCGTACGTCCGGGACCGGGGGCGTCGGGCTCAATGCCGTTTCGTATGCCGGCCCGAATCCCACCCGCGACTATGCCGCCGCCCTTGGTGCCCAAGGCTTCCGGCGCGAGGCGGCCGAGGAACTCATGCGGATCCTCCTTGGCCGCCTCCCAGGCGTTCTTCAGGGCCCGGTCAGGGTTGGCGGCCGTCGAGACGAGGCCGGCGAGCGTCATATTGACGCCCTTGTAGTACTCGGCGGGATGCGTCAGGTTGTACACGTCCATCGGGTTGACCGAGCGGACGAAGTTGATCAGGCCTGCCGTGCCCTTGATGACACCGCCGCCGAAGTGGGCCATCTCGATGCCGTGGCCCAGGCTGAGGTCCATGAGCTCGAGCTTGACCTTCTCACGGCCGGAGGGCTCCTTGGGGGCATGGGCCATCGCCGTGGTCACGGCCCCCTTGGCCGACTCGGCGGCCTCGTTGCGTGCCCGCCGGGCATCCGTGAGAATTTCCTGCGCCCGCTTGCGCTTGGCTTCGCCGGGATCGGCGCCGAGCTCTGGCTTGGGCAGCGGATTGTCACTGTTGCGCGCGGCGTTGTAGGCGTTGACCTTCTTGTTGTACTCGTCGATGGCCGTCTTGGAGTCCTTGTCGCCCTCCTTGTACAGGGCGATGGCCTCCCCGGCCTTGCCCTGAGCGCTGGTGACGACCTTGGCGTAGGTCTCCAGCGCCTTGGCCGCCGCCTCGAACGCGTCCGCCGCACGCAGCCAGTCCGTTGGCAGCGTCTGGAACTTCTCGCGGAACGTGTTGGCGGCCTCGCCCTTCCAATGACTGGAGTCGAGCTTGCGCATGCCGCCGCCGACCAGGTCGAACGCCTTCTGGAAGTCCCGGAGGTTCTTCACCGTCGAGGCGATCTTCTCCGGATTGCCGTGGATGAGCTCATTGGCCTCCTCGGTCTGGCCGAGTTGCTGCTCGCCCACCTCGGCGCCCAGCGAGGAGGCCGTCTCGTCGCCCCAGTCCGTGACGGTGTCGGCCCACTCGTGTGCGCCGTATTCGTCCAGCTTCTCGCCGACTTTGTCCGTCGCCTTGTCGACAGTCTCGCCGACGAACTCCTTGCCCTTGTCGATCCCCCGGTCAAGACCGTCGATGACTTTGTCGGTCAGCCCTCCCCAATCCACCATCAGTCTCGCTCCTCGCCCCACCGGGGCTGCTCGGCCTGCTGGATCGTCTCCGCGGACGGGTCGAAGGTCTCGCGCAGCTCGGAGTCCACGAGTTCACGCGCCCCGGAGTCGATCAGACCCGAGCGTTCCATCGAGTCGAGCTGGGCATCGGCCACGTCGTAGCTGGTGTTCTTCCAGGTCTGCTTCACTTCTTCGTGCGCGCCGGCGAAGGACTCGGGGCTCCAGTCCGGGTTGTCCCACATGTTCTGGTCTCTGATCTGGTCCCAGCGCATGCCCTTGACCTCGTCCTCGCTCAAGTGCGGGTTCCCGTTCAGGGAGTTCACTCCGATCTTGATCGAGTCCTTCACGTACTGGTCCTGCTCGGCGAACGATCCCGCCGACAGACCGACGCCCTGGGCGAAGGTGTTACCACGCAACGTCAGCGCCCGAACGCCCCACTCCCACCGGTCGCAGAATGTGCCGAACTCCGCCGCCAGACCACCGTGGCCCAGCTCCAGACCCGACAAGGCAAGATCCGAGAATCCCCGCCCTGCCGTGGCCTCGCCGATCATGCCGAGGTCCTTCAGCTCGGCGTGCGCCAGATTGATGCCGTTCGTGATGTCCACAAGCGCCTGCTTCGGCGCCTCGAGATCCCCGCCCATTACGCATCCCCCTCGAGATCAACCGCCACCGCGTCGGGCACGATGCCCTCCACGGGCGGGAACAGCATTCCCTCGTCGCTGCCCGCGTCCAGCGCCACACCCGCCGGTCCTGGGAGCATCGGCACCATCACATCGAGCAACCGCGCGCCCAGAATCGTCCGGTACGGCCACTCCCTCTGCGCCTCACCCCGAGCCCGCGCGAACCGTGCCAGCGCCTCCTCGTCCGAGAAGGCGCAGATCCACCGCACCCCGTTCTGCTCTGCCGTCCACAAGCTGCCGTACTCATCGAACGGCACCACGACCGCCGTACGCCGGAATTCGCCCAGCACCCTTGCAAACTGCCGCCGTGCGGAGGCCAGTAGGTCCTCGGACGACGCGGCCGGGCCCGCTGGTGTCTCCGGTGGGGACGGCTCTGCGGGCACTGACGTTTCCGGTGGTGGAGCCTCTTCGGCCCCCTGGGCCAAGTCGGCCAGTTTGGAACGCCGCACAGGCGGCGGTATGTCATCCCCGTTTTCCGTCACACAGCGCATGCTGGCATGGTCGACTTCCCAGGAGCAACGCAGAACAACGCGGGCCACCGGCTTGCGGGAGCCCGCGAATGCCGAGCCTCGCGGCCAGGACCCGGGCGGTGGGCACCGGGCGACAGCCGGGGTTTCTCCACAGGCCCGCCGCACTGTCGGACCTGCCCGGTAGCGTCGGGGCATGTCCAATCCAGCAGTGGTCGAAGGGGTCCTCGAGCGGATCACGTACGCCAATGAGGAGAACGGTTACACGGTGGCCCGGGTCGACACCGGGCGCGGTGGCGGGGAACTCCTCACGGTGGTCGGCTCGCTGCTCGGCGCGCAGCCGGGGGAGTCGTTGCGCATGGAGGGCCGCTGGGGGTCCCACCCGCAGTACGGCAAGCAGTTCACGGTGGAGAACTACACGACCGTCCTGCCGGCCACCGTCCAGGGCATCCGCCGCTATCTCGGCTCCGGACTGATCAAGGGCATCGGTCCGCGCATCGCCGACCGGATCGTGGAGCACTTCGGCATCGAGACGCTCGACGTCATCGAGCAGGAGCCGAAGCGGCTCATCGAGGTGCCGGGGCTCGGGCCGAAGCGGACGAAGATGATCGGTGCCGCGTGGGAGGAGCAGAAGGCGATCAAGGAGGTGATGGTCTTTCTCCAGGGCGTCGGCGTCTCCACGTCCATCGCGGTGCGGATCTACAAGAAGTACGAGGACGCCTCCATCTCCGTGGTGAAGAACCAGCCCTACCGGCTGGCCGCCGACGTGTGGGGCATCGGGTTCCTCACCGCCGACAAGATCGCGCGGGCCGTGGGCATCCCGCACGACAGCCCGGAGCGGGTCAAGGCCGGGTTGCAGTACGCCCTTTCGCAGTCGACCGACCAGGGGCACTGTTTCCTGCCCGAGGAGCAGTTGATCTCCGACGCCGTGAAGCTCCTCCAGGTCGACACCGGCCTGGTGATCGACTGCCTGGCCGCTCTGGCGGCCGACGAGGAGGGCGTCGTGCGCGAGCAGGTGCCGGGCCCCGAGGGGCAGTCGCTGACGGCCGTCTACCTGATCCCGTTCCACCGGGCCGAGCTCTCCCTGGCCGCCCAGCTCCGGCGGCTCCTGCGCGCGGAGGAGGACCGGATGCCGGCCTTCCGGGACGTGGCGTGGGACAAGGCGCTGGCGTGGCTCGTGGACCGTACGGGGGCGGAGCTGGCGCCCGAGCAGGAGGAGGCCGTGCGGCTCGCCCTCACCGAGAAGGTGGCGGTGCTGACCGGCGGTCCCGGCTGCGGAAAGTCGTTCACGGTCCGGTCGATCGTGGAGCTGGCCCGAGCCAAGAAGGCCAAGGTGGTCCTCGCGGCGCCCACCGGCCGCGCGGCCAAGCGGCTGGCGGAGCTGACCGGCGCGGAGGCGTCCACGGTGCACCGGCTGCTGGAGCTCAAGCCGGGCGGGGACGCGGCGTACGACCGGGACCGGCCGCTCGACGCCGACCTGGTCGTCGTCGACGAGGCGTCCATGCTGGACCTGCTGCTGGCCAACAAGCTGGTCAAGGCGGTGGCGCCGGGTGCCCACCTGCTGCTGGTGGGGGACGTCGACCAGTTGCCGAGCGTGGGCGCGGGGGAGGTGCTGAGCGACCTGCTGGCTCCGGACAGCCCGGTCCCGTCGGTGCGGCTCACACGGATCTTCCGGCAGGCCCAGAAGTCCGGTGTCGTCACCAACGCCCACCGGATCAATGCCGGGCAGCAGCCGATCACTTCGGGGCTCCCGGACTTCTTCCTCTTCGTCACGGAGGACACCGAGGAGGCCGGCCGGCTCACCGTGGACGTCGCCGCGCGCCGCGTACCGGCGAAGTTCGGCCTCGACCCGCGCCGCGACGTGCAGGTCCTGGCGCCGATGCACCGGGGACCGGCCGGCGCGGGCACCCTCAACGGACTCCTCCAGCAGGCCGTCACCCCGGCGCGGCCGGACCTCCCGGAGAAGAGATTCGGCGGAAGGGTCTTCCGCGTCGGCGACAAGGTCACTCAAATTCGCAACAATTACGAGAAGGGGGCGAACGGAGTCTTCAACGGCACAGTCGGCGTGGTCACGTCACTCGATGTGGACGAGCAGCGGCTGACGGTGCTGACCGACGAGGACGAGGAGGTGCCGTACGACTTCGACGAGCTGGACGAGCTGGCACACGCGTACGCCGTCACCATCCACCGCTCCCAGGGGAGCGAGTATCCGGCGGTGGTGATCCCGGTCACCACCGGGGCGTGGATGATGCTCCAGCGGAACCTGCTCTACACGGCCGTCACCCGGGCGAGGAAACTCGTCGTCCTCGTCGGCTCACGCAAGGCGATCGGGCAGGCGGTCCGCACCGTTTCCGCCGGTCGGCGCTTTACCTCACTACGCCATCGGCTGAAAGGTGAGGTACGGGTGGGAAACATCACCTAAGGATCATCCGGACTTTCACAACCGGGGCGAAGGGGGCAGGATGAGCAGGTTGACGGCACTGAGTGCCGCCAATTGGCCGAATGGTCGACCCCGAGTGCACTCTGCTGGGCCAAGTGGGGGATGGTAGAGACAGTCAGGGCACCTCGAAGAAGAGGCACTACGTCGGTGAGGGATGACGTGAGCGACAACTCTGTAGTACTGCGGTACGCGGACGGTGAATACACCTACCCGGTGGTCGAGAGCACCGTCGGTGACAAGGGCTTCGACATCGGGAAGCTCCGAGCCCAGACCGGTCTGGTGACCCTGGACAGTGGATACGGCAACACCGCCGCCTATAAATCCGCGATCACCTACCTGGACGGCGAGCAGGGCATCCTGCGGTACCGCGGCTACCCCATCGAGCAGCTGGCCGAGCGCTCCACCTTCCTCGAGGTGGCGTACCTGCTGATCAACGGTGAGCTGCCCAAGGTCGACGAGCTGGCGGCCTTCCGGAACGAGATCACGCAGCACACCCTGCTGCACGAGGACGTCAAGCGGTTCTTCGACGGCTTCCCGCGCGACGCCCACCCGATGGCGATGCTGTCCTCGGTCGTCAGCGCGCTGTCGACGTTCTACCAGGACAGCCACAACCCGTTCGACGAGAAGCAGCGCCACCTCTCCACGATCCGGCTGCTGGCCAAGCTGCCCACGATCGCGGCGTACGCCTACAAGAAGTCGATCGGTCACCCGTTCGTCTACCCGCGCAACGACCTGTCGTACGTCGAGAACTTCCTGCGTATGACCTTCTCGGTGCCGGCCCAGGAGTACGAGCTGGACCCGGTCGTGGTCTCCGCGCTCGACAAGCTGCTGATTCTGCACGCGGACCACGAGCAGAACTGCTCGACCTCGACCGTGCGCCTGGTCGGCTCGTCGCAGGCGAACATGTTCGCCTCGATCTCCGCCGGCATCTCGGCCCTGTGGGGCCCGCTGCACGGTGGCGCCAACCAGTCGGTGCTGGAGATGCTCCAGGGCATCCAGGCCACCGGCGGCGACGTCGACTCCTTCATCCGCAAGGTGAAGAACAAGGAGGACGGCGTCCGCCTGATGGGCTTCGGCCACCGCGTCTACAAGAACTTCGACCCCCGGGCGAAGATCATCAAGGCGGCGGCGCACGACGTCCTCTCGGCGCTCGGCAAGTCCGACGAGCTGCTGGACATCGCGCTCAAGCTGGAGGAGCACGCGCTCGCCGACGACTACTTCGTCTCGCGAAACCTCTACCCGAACGTGGACTTCTACACGGGTCTGATCTACCGGGCGATGGGCTTCCCGACCGAGATGTTCACGGTCCTCTTCGCCCTGGGCCGCCTGCCGGGCTGGATCGCCCAGTGGCACGAGATGATCAAGGAGCCGGGCTCCCGCATCGGCCGCCCGCGCCAGATCTACACGGGCGAGGTCCTGCGCGACTTCGTCCCGGTCGAGGGCCGCTGACGCCCGCCGCGACAAACGAGAAGCGCCCCGCCGCCGATCCCCCCACGGGTCGGCGAGCGGGGCGCTCCCCATATCCCCGGAACGGATTCCCCCCACGGGATCCGGGTCCGGGCGTCTGCCGGGTTCCAGCAGAAGCTCGCGATGCGATCTGCCGGGGTACGTACGGGAGGGCCGCTCAAAGCTCCCCGGTGCACGTGCCCCGGCCAACGCTTGCCTGGGACGTCCCCCAAGACATCCCATGAACGTCCCCCAAGACGTTCGGCATCGCCCATTTAGACTCGCGAGCCGTCCAAATGGTTACCCCCAAATATCTGTGATCTAGATCTCTTTGTGAAGGTCCTGTGAGTCACGTGAAGGTGAAATTACGTGCAGCTACGTGCCCGGGGACCGACAGTCACCGACAAAGGCGGAGAAAAAGCCACGGCCGAGCCGACCGCCCGCCATTCGCGGTGCGGCCCGGCTCGGCCGGGGTGGCGTGCCTGTCCGCAGGCGGTCTGCGGGGCCGGGATGACGGCCGCAGGCAGAGGGGGTGGCCCGCTCGGGCGTCAGGCCCGGCCGACGAGCTCGTACCCCGCCTCGTCGACCGCCGCGCGCACCTCGGCCTCGTCCAGCGCGGCCTCGGAGACGACGGTGACCAGGCCCGTGGCGGCGACCGCCTTGACGGAGGTGACGCCGGCGATCGCGGAGATCTCCTCGGTCACGGCACCCTCGCAGTGGCCGCAGGTCATGCCCCGGACCTCGTAGACGGCCGTGATGCCGCCGGTCTGGGCGTCGGCCGCGCTGTCGTGGCAGGAGCCGCTCGGCGAGCAGCAGGAGCCGGTGGCCTGGGGGAGCTCGGTCCTCGTCTCGGCGGTCATGGTGTTCTCCTCTTCGGTCGGAGTCGTGGTGCGACAGGGGCTCACGGGAACGCCGTGGCGTCCTGACGTACTCACTGTATACCCCTGGGGGGTATGAATTCCAGCGTTCAGGGCTCCGTGCCGTCCGGTTCAGTGGCTGCCGGAGTGGGCGCCGTTCGGGTGCCCACGGTGGACGGCCCACTCGCGGGCCAGGACGGACATGTACAGCGAGTCGATCCACTGGCCACCGTGCCACAGCGCCTCCCGCTCCACGCCCTCCCGGACGAAGCCGACCTTCTCGTAGACCCGGACCGCCCGCGGGTTGAAGGCGAAGACGCCCAGGGAGATCCGGTTCAGACCCAGCTGCTCGAAGCCATGGGCGAGGAACAACCGGATCGCCTCGGTCCCCAGGCCCCGGTTCTGTCCCCGGGGGCCGATGAGGGTGCGGAAGTTGCAGCTGCGGTTCGGCTCGTCCCATTCGTTGAACACGAGCTCGCCCACCATCTCCCCGGACGCCCGGTCGACCAGAGCAAGATCCAGCCGGTCGGTCCGGTCGCCGCGCGAGCCGTACCAGGAGCGCAGGTGGTCGAGGGAGAGGGGCGGTGCGCCGTCGGGGGTGCCGGTGAGGGTCAGGACCTCCGGGTCGTTCAGGATCTCCGCGACCACAACGGCGTCCTCCTCGGTCACCGGCCGCAGCACCACGTTGTCGCCGGTGAGGATGGGCTTTACGGAGAAGTCGCTCATCCGGCGATCCTCCGGGCCCGGCGCGGGGCCCGGCAATGCATTTACGCGGCCGGCCCCGTACCGGACGGTGTACGGGGCCGGGGGTCCGGACCGGGGCCGGAGCGTCGCGGGAACCTCAGTCCGCGCGACCGCGGTTGCCGGGGCGGTTGGCCACCCAGACGCGAATGGTGTCCGGGTACCAGTAGGGCTTGCCGCCCTCCACATGGTCGGGCTGCGGGAGCAGGCCGTGCTTACGGTACGAGCGGACCGTGTCCGGCTGTACCCGGATGTGCGCGGCAATCTCCTTGTAGGACCAGAGCCTTCTGTCCGTCATCTTTGGCACCTCCCTGCGTGCGCCGCGGCGGCGGCCCGGGAGGACCGTCGGGGGAGCCGCGGCGTTGACGCTGGCGATCACTGAGCCTGTGCCCGTTGAACGACACAGAGTGACGAGCGGGAAGGGCCTGTTGAAGGGCTGTGACGGAAGGCCCGCATAACGGAGATACGCGTGACACGGCAGGGATCACTGTTACAGGGTGGGCGCTTTCCGCGCACGTGTACCTGGTGCGGGGGCGGACGAGTGCGCCCGGGACGGGTCGGTCCGGCGTCTCCGCCTGCGTTCCTGTCGGCTGCCCCGGCCGGCCGCACGGACGCTTCCCGACCGCCGCCATCGGCGTCGTCGGAGCGCGCTCACGCTCCGCAGGACCGCAGGAAGCGGCGCGTGCGTTCGGCGATGGGGAAGGGCTTGTCCGGGGGGCAGGGGTACATGTCCTGCTCGACGATGGCGAAGAGGTCGACGTCCAGGGCCTGGGCGGCGGCCAGGACGGGTTCCAGGGCGGGAACGCCGGCCGGTGGTTCGCACATGACGCCGCGTGCCACGGCCGGGCCGAACGGGGTGCCCTCGGCGACGACCTGGGCGAGGATCTCGGGGTCGACCTGCTTGAGGTGCAGGTAGCCGATCCGTTCGCCGTAGGTCTCGATCAGCTTGACGCTGTCGCCGCCGCAGTAGGCGTAGTGCCCCGTGTCCAGGCAGAGGGCGACGAGGGCGGGGTCCGTGGCGTCGAGGAAGCGGGTGACGTTCTCCTCGCTGTCGATGTGGGTGTCGGCGTGCGGGTGGACGACGATGCGGAGGCCGAAGCGGTCCTGCACCTCCAGACCGAGGCGTTCGGTCAGGCGGGTGAGGTCGCGCCACTGGTCGGCCGTCAGGTTCCGGTCCTCCAGCACCTCGCCGGTCTTGTCGTCCCGCCAGAAGGACGGGATGACGACGAGGTGGTCGGCGCCCATGGCGCGGGCGAGCGTGGCGTTGTCCGCGACGTGGGCCCAGGTCTTCTCCCAGACGGCTTCCCCGTGGTGCAGCCCGGTGAAGACCGTGCCCGCCGAGACCTTCAGCCCGCGGCGGGCGGTCTCCTCGGTGAGCCGGGCGGGGTCGGTGGGGAGGTAGCCGTACGGCCCCAGTTCGATCCACTCGTACCCGGCCTCGGCGACCTCGTCGAGGAAGCGCTGCCAAGGGACTTGCCGGGGATCGTCGGGGAACCACACGCCCCATGAGTCGGGGGCGGAACCGATCCGGATACGGGACAGCGGCGGTGGTGACAGCGGCGTCATGGAGGTCAGCTTGGTAGCGGCCGGAGCGAGGCGTCAAGAGTTCGTCCGAATGTAAGGACAAAATGTTGACAGGCCTTCCAGGGGCGGCTAGACCTGACCCCGGTGCCGACGCGAAGGGGACATGGATGGCGACCGATCCGTACGACCTCATCACCATGGGGCGCATCGGGGTGGACCTCTACCCCCTCCAGACCGGCGTCCCGCTCGCCCGGGTCGAGACGTTCGGCAAGTTCCTCGGCGGCTCGCCCTCCAATGTGGCGGTCGCCGCGGCCCGCCTCGGCCGCCGCGCCGCGCTGATCACCCGTACGGGCGCGGACCCGTTCGGCGAGTATCTGCACCAGGAACTGCGGGCGTTCGGCGTGGACGACCAGTGGGTGACGCCGGTCGAGGCGTACCCGACCCCGCTCACCTTCTGCGAGATCTTCCCGCCCGACGACTTCCCGCTCTACTTCTACCGGCAGCCCAAGGCCCCGGATCTGGAGATCCACGAGCACGAGCTGGACCTGGCGGCCATCGCCGCCGCCCGCGTGTTCTGGATGACCGGCACCGGCCTGTCCGCCGAGCCGAGCCGGACGGCCACCCTCGCCGCCCTCGCCGCACGGTCGGCCGCCACCGCCCCGGACGGGCGGGTCACCGTCTTCGACCTGGACTGGCGGCCGATGTTCTGGCCCGACAAGGACGGGGCCCGGCCCCACTACCGCGCGGCCCTCCGGCACGCCACCGTCGCCGTCGGCAACCTCGACGAGTGCGAGATCGCCACCGGCGAGCGCGAGCCGCACCGCGCCGCCCGCGCCCTCCTCGACACGGGCGTCCGCCTCGCCGTCGTCAAGCAGGGCCCCAAGGGCGTCCTCGCCATGACCGCCGACGGCGACACCGCCGACGTACCGCCCGTGCCGGTCGAGGTCGTCAACGGCCTCGGCGCGGGCGACGCGTTCGGCGGGGCGCTGTGCCACGGACTGCTCGCCGGCTGGGACCTGGAGCGGACCGTGCGGTACGCCAACGCCGCCGGCGCCCTCGTCGCCTCCCGGCTCGCCTGCTCCTCCGCGATGCCGTTCCCCGACGAGGTGGAGCAGGTGCTCCGGAGCGGCGGCACGCCGTGACCGTCGACCTCGCGCACCTCGTCACGGTGCGCACCCGCCACCCCGAGGCCGTCGCCGAGGCCGCCGCCCGCCGCAGGCGACGGCCCCTGATCGCCGACTCCGGACGGCTCATGATCGTCGCCGCCGACCACCCCGCCCGGGGCGCCCTGGCCGTGGGCGACCGGCCGCTCGCCATGGCCAACCGCCTCGACCTGCTGGAACGGCTCTGTCTCGCGCTCTCCCGCCCCGGCGTCGACGGCGTCCTCGCCACCGCCGACATCCTCGACGACCTGCTCCTCCTCGGCGCGCTGGAGGACAAGGTGGTCATGGGCTCCATGAACCGAGGCGGCCTCGCCGGAGCCGCCTTCGAGCTCGACGACCGGTTCACCGGCCACCGCCCCGAGGACCTGACACGCCTCGGCTTCGACGCCGGCAAGCTCCTGCTGCGCATCGACCGCGCCGACCCCGGCTCCCTCACCACCCTCACCTCCGCCGCCCGCACCATCGACGCCATGGCCGAGCGGCGGCTCCCCGTCTTCGTCGAACCGTTCCTCTCCCACCGCGACCCCGCCGACGGACGGGTCCGCAACGACCTGAGCCCCGACGCGGTCACCACGTCGCTCGCCATCGCCTCCGGGCTCGCCGGCACCTCCGCGTACACCTGGCTCAAGGTCCCCGTGACCGACGACCCCGACGACATGGCGCGGGTCATGGAGACCACGACGCTGCCCGCCGTCCTCCTCGGCGGCGACGTCGGGCCGGACCAGGACACGGCGTACGAGAAGTGGCGGAGGGCCCTGCGCCTGCCGACCGTCCAGGGCCTGGTGGTGGGCCGGTCGCTGCTCTACCCGGCGGACGGCGACGTCGCCGCCGCCGTCGACACGGCCGTGGGCCTGCTCCGAGGGCCGGTCCAGGAGGGTACGGAGAGATCATGACCGACCAGCAGTTGTACGTCCCGAGGGGCGAGGCGGCCCATGGGCCCTACGCCCTCCACATCGACCCGGAACGGGCCGGCTGGAGCTACTCCGCGCTGCGCGTCCTCGGCCTCGGCCCCGGCGAGTCGCACCTCTTCGCCACCGGGGACAGCGAGTGGATCCTGCTTCCCCTCACCGGCGGCTGTACCGTGCAGGTCGACGGCGAGTTCATCGAACTCCTCGGCAGAGAAAGCGTGTTCAGCGGCGTCACCGACTTCGCCTACCTACCGCGTGACGCCCACACCCAGATCGCCTCCGGCGCGGGAGGCCGCTTCGCCCTGGCAGGAGCGAAGTGCGAGCGACGACTCCCCGCTCGCTACGGCCCCGCGCCGGAGGTACCGGTGGAAGCACGCGGCAACGGGATCTGCGCCCGCCAGGTGCGCAACTTCGCCGCCGCCGACACCTTCGACTGCGACCGGCTCATCGCCGTCGAGGTCATCACCCCCGGCGGGAACTGGTCCTCCTACCCGCCCCACAAACACGACGAGCACCTCCCCGGCGAGGAGGCGGAGCTGGAGGAGATCTACTACTTCGAGATCGACGGCGGTGGAGTCGGCTACCAGCGCGTGTCGCCCTCGCGCCCCGGGGGCGCCGACGTCCTCGCCGAGGTCCGCAGCGGCGACGCCGTCCTCGTACCGGACGGCTGGCACGGCCCGTCCATCGCCGCGCCCGGGCACACCATGTACTACCTCAACGTCATGGCCGGGCCGGGCGAGGAGCGGCAGTGGAAGATCCGCTTCCATCCCGACCACCGCACAGAGGGATACCGATGAGCACCCGACGACTCACCACCGCCCAGGCGCTCGTCGCCTTCCTGGCCCGTCAGTACACCGAACGCGACGGGCAGCGCCACCGGCTCATCAACGCCACCTGGGGCATCTTCGGCCACGGCAATGTGGCGGGCATCGGCCAGGCCCTCCTCGAGTACGCGGACGAGATGCCGTACCTCCAGGGCCGCAACGAGCAGGCCATGGTCCACGCCGCCGTGGGGTACGCCCGCCAGGCGAACCGCCTCTCCGCCCATGCCGTCACCACCTCCATCGGCCCCGGCGCCACCAACCTCGTCACCGGCGCCGCCCTCGCCACCATCAACCACCTGCCGGTGCTGCTCCTGCCCGGCGACACCTTCGCCACCCGCCCCGCCGACCCGGTCCTCCAGCAGCTCGAAGTCCCCTACGCCGGTGATGTGTCCGTCAACGACACCCTCCGTCCGGTGTCGAGGTACTTCGACCGGATCACTCGCCCCGAAGCGCTGATCCCGGCGGCGATGCACGCCATGCGCGTCCTCGCCGACCCGGCCGCGACCGGTGCGGTCACGCTCGCGCTGCCTCAGGACGTGCAGGCGGAAGGCTTCGACTGGCCGGAGGAGTTCTTCGCCGAGCGCGTCTGGCGGGTGCGCCGGCCGCAGCCCGACACGGCCGGGCTGGACGCCGCCGTCCGGGCCGTCACGGCGGCCGAACGCCCCCTGATCGTCGCGGGCGGCGGTGTCCACCACAGCCGCGCCGAAGCCGCCCTCCAGGAGTTCGCCGCCGCGACCGGCATCCCCGTCGCCTCCACCCAGGCCGGCAAGGGCTCCCTGCCCCATGACCACCCGGCCGACGTGGGCGCCATCGGGCACACCGGCACCTCCACCGCCAACCGCCTCGCCCGCACCGCCGACCTGGTGATCGGCGTCGGCACCCGCTACTCCGACTTCACCACCGCCTCCGCCACGCTCTTCGCCCACCCCGGCGTCCGGTTCGTCAACCTCAACATCACCGGCTTCGACGCCCACAAGATGGCCGCCCTCCCGCTGGTCGCCGACGCCCGCGAGGGACTGGAGCACCTCGCGCAGGCCCTCGGCGGACACACCGTCCCAGCGGGGTACGCGGCCGAGTACGCGGAGCTCAAGGCCGCGTGGGAGGCGCGCGTGACCTCCGCGTACACCCCCGCGAGCGACGACGCGCGTCCCACCCAGCCGCAGGTCCTCGGCGCACTCGACACCCTGGTCGGCGGCGACGACATCCTGATCAACGCCGCCGGCTCCCTCCCCGGAGACCTCCACAAGCTCTGGCGGACCCGTTCCCGGGACCAGTACCACGTCGAATACGGGTACTCCTGCATGGGCTACGAGATCCCCGCCGCCATCGGCGTCGCCCTCGCCGCCCCCGGCCGCCCCGTCTGGGCCCTGGTCGGCGACGGTACGTACCTGATGAATCCCACCGAAATCGTCACCGCCGTCCAGGAGAACATCCCCATCAAGGTCGTCATCCTCCAGAACCACGGGTACGCCTCGATCGGCGGCCTGTCCGCATCCGTGGGTGCCGAGCGGTACGGCACCGCCTACCGCTACCGGGCCCCTGACACCACGTACACCGGCGACCCGCTCCCCGTCGACCTGGCCGCCAACGCGGGCAGCCTCGGTATGCGCGTCCTGCGTGCCCACACCATCCGTGACCTGCGAGAAGCCCTCGCCGAAGCGCGCGCGGCGACCGTTCCCACATGTGTCTACGTCGAGACCGAAACGGCAGACACAGTGTCGGGCGCGCCCGCCTCCGAGGCATGGTGGGATGTGCCCGTGGCCGAGACCGCGACCCGCACGTCGGCGGTCAAGGCCCGCGAGGAGTACGACCGGCAAGTCGCAGCCCGACGCCGCCATCTGTGAAGGAGCTTTTCGTCATGACGAAGACCGTCAACCACTGGATCGGTGGCAAGACCGTCGAAGGCGCGTCGGGCAACTGGGGTCCGGTCACCGACCCGGCGACCGGCGCCGTCACCACGCGGGTCGCCCTCGCCTCCGCCGAGGAGGTCGACGCCGCCGTCGCCGCGGCCAAGGCCGCGTACGCGACGTGGGGCACGTCCTCGCTGGCCCAGCGCACCACCGTGCTGTTCAAGTACCGCGCGCTGCTCGACGCCCACCGCGACGAGATCGCCGCCCTGATCACCGCCGAGCACGGCAAGGTCCACTCCGACGCCCTCGGCGAGGTCGCGCGCGGCCTGGAGATCGTGGAGCTGGCGTGCGGGATCACCGTCCAGCTCAAGGGCGAGCTGTCCACCCAGGTCTCCAACCGGGTCGACGTCGCCGCCATCCGCCAGCCGCTCGGCGTGGTCGCCGGCATCACGCCGTTCAACTTTCCGGCGATGGTGCCGATGTGGATGTTCCCGCTGGCCATCGCCTGCGGTAACACCTTCGTGCTCAAGCCCAGCGAGAAGGACCCGTCCGCCGCCAACCTGCTCGCCGAGCTGGCCTCCCAGGCCGGCCTGCCCGACGGCGTCCTCAACGTCGTCCACGGCGACAAGGTCGCGGTCGACGCGCTGCTGGAGCACCCGGACGTCGCCGCCGTCTCCTTCGTCGGCTCGACCCCGATCGCGAAGTACATCCACACCACCGCCTCCGCGAACGGCAAGCGCGTCCAGGCCCTCGGCGGCGCCAAGAACCACATGCTGGTGCTGCCCGACGCCGACCTCGACGCGGCCGCCGACGCGGCGGTCTCGGCGGCGTACGGCTCGGCGGGCGAGCGCTGCATGGCGATCTCGGCCGTCGTCGCGGTCGGCGCCATCGGCGACGAGCTCGTACAGAAGATCCGCGAGCGCGCGGAGAAGATCAAGATCGGCCCCGGCAACGACCCGACGTCCGAGATGGGCCCGCTGATCACCGCAGCCCACCGCGACAAGGTCGCCTCGTACGTCACGGGCGCCGCCGCCCAGGGCGCGGAGGTCGTCCTCGACGGCACCGGGTACACGGTCGACGGTCACGAGGACGGCCACTGGATCGGCCTGTCGCTGCTCGACAAGGTGTCGACCGACTCCGACGCGTACCGCGACGAGATCTTCGGCCCGGTGCTGTGCGTGCTGCGCGCGGACACCTACGAGGAGGGCGTCCGCCTCATCAACGACTCGCCGTTCGGCAACGGCACCGCGATCTACACCCGCGACGGCGGCGCCGCCCGCCGCTTCCAGCTGGAGGTCCAGGCGGGCATGGTCGGCGTGAACGTCCCGATCCCGGTGCCGGTCGGCTACCACTCCTTCGGCGGCTGGAAGGACTCGCTCTTCGGCGACCACCACATCTACGGCAACGACGGCGTGCACTTCTACACGCGCGGCAAGGTCGTCACCACCCGCTGGCCCGACCCGTCCGAGGCCCCGGCCGGCGTGGACCTGGGTTTCCCGCGCAACCACTGACACATCCCGCCCGGAGAAGACGGCCGGCCCCGACCGGGGCCGGCCGTTGATCTTTTCCGGAAGAACCGAGACCGAGACCGAGACCGAGAACGAGAACGAACCGAAGTACCGCGTCCACGCCCTCCGCATGACGTGGATCGAGCCGAGTTCCAGACGGCTGCCGCCGCTGCCGAATCGAAGCGCCCCCCAGGTCACCCCCGAGCCGCCTCGTACGCCCGGGAAGCTCCGGCTGAGGGCTGTGCCAACGAGACATCAAGGAGATGTTTACGGCACGCGTGTCTGATGGAGCGGACCCACACTGTCGGCGACCAGCACGTGACCACAGACAAGGGGGGACTGTGCTCCGCATACATTTCAGCAGTGCAGATCTCGGACGGCTTCGGCTGGCTGCGCAACCGGACGTGATGTGGGAGACCGTCTTGAGTCTTCACCAACTGGTCGGACCGGACCCCTTCTTCGCACCCTGGAACCGTCTCGCACGCAAAGCCCTGGTGGACACGGGAGCGGGCCGGGACGTGCACCTCCTGACGACGCTCGCTCCCGTCAGCTCCTACTTCCCCGACTTCCTGACGCCATCGGGACACCACACGGACCTCGACGGCGCCGTCGAAGAAGCGCTGTCCACCGGCAGAGGACGCCTGCGCACCGAGATCGACAGACTCTCGGGCTCCCAGTCACGTCCGCCGGCATGGCTCGACGACATCGCTGCCGGACGCCCCCGTGCCCTGCGCCGGCTCGGCAGCGCTTGCCCGGTGCGGCAAGCGACCGGCCGGGCCTCGCGGGGGGGCGAAGCGGGAGGGGGGCGAAGCGGCTGATGCCCGAGGAGCGCCCCTGCCCCGGCGGGTGCGGAGCTCCTCGGGCCTTTCACCCCATGACGGTCCTAGAACAGCGAGTGCAGCAGCTTGTTCGGGGAGCCCGTGAGCGCGTTCTGCACCTTGCCGCTCGTGGCGTTGTTCACCAGCGCGTTCCGCACCTGCGCCGGGGATGCGGTCGGGTGCTTCGACAGGTACAGGGCCGCCACGCCCGCCGTGTGGGGCGCCGCCATCGACGTACCGGAGATGGTGTTCGTCGCCGTGTCGCCGGTGCGCCAGGCCGAGGTGACCTTCACGCCCGGCGCGAAGAGGTCCACGCAGGTGCCGTAGTTGGAGAACGAGGCACGCCTGTCCGCGTTGTCCGTCGCGCCGACCGTGATGGCCTCGGGCACGCGCGCCGGGGAGGTGTTGCAGGCGTTCTCCGGCAGGCCCAGGATGTTGCCGTTGCCGGCCGCGACGGCGTACGAGATGCCCGACGCGATCGACCGCTTGACGGCGTTGTCGAGGGACGTGTTGGCACCGCCGCCCAGGCTCATGTTGGCGACCGCCGGCTTGACGGCGTTCGCCGTCACCCAGTCCACGCCCGCGATGACCCCGGCGATCGTGCCGGAGCCGTTGCAGTCCAGGACGCGGACCGCGACGAGCTTGGCGGCCTTGGCCACGCCGTACGTCTTCCCGCCGACCGTGCCGGCGACATGCGTGCCGTGGCCCTGGCAGTCCTGCCCGTTCTGACCGCCGCCGACGGTGTCCGTCCCGACGACCGCCCGCCCGCCGAACTCGCTGTGCGAGGTGCGGATGCCGGTGTCGATGATGTACGCGTTCACGTTCGACGCGGTGGTGTCGTACGTGTACGTCGTCGACAGCGGCAGGTTGCGCTGGTCGATCCGGTCGAGGCCCCAGGTGGCGTTCGGCTGGGTGGCGTTGAGGCGGACGGTCTGGTTCTGCTCGACGTACGCGACCCTCGGGTCGGCGGCGAGCGCGGTGGCCTCCGCCTTCGACATGGTGGCGGAGAACCCGTCGAGCACGCTGCGGTACTGGTGCCGCGGTGTGACGCCGAGGTCGGCGGCGCGTGTCGAGCCGTCCTTGAGGACGACGATCCAGCTGTTCGACACGGCGGTTTCCGCGGGGGCGAGACGGAGGTCGCCGACCTGCGCGCCGTGCGCGGTGGGGGAGACGGCGAACTGCAGACCGGCGGCGAGCGTGACGGCGGGTATCAGTGCGCCGATGCGGCGCTGTGCGGTGGGACGCGCGGCCACAGGACGTATGGCCATGGGACGCCGGGGCCTGCGGGATGGGGCTCTCATCTCGGGGGCACCTGACCTTTCTTCCGGACGGCCCCACAGCGTCTCGGCTGATCATGTACCGCACAATAGTGCTAGTCGGTCCTCCTCACTTCGTCGCCGAATTCCCACGTGAGCATGGCGAATTCTCCATCGTCACCCGCACCGGCCGAGCGATACGTCGCCAATGCCGGATCGTTGCCGGTGTCCACGCCGACCCACATGTCGTAGCAGCCCCGCTCCCTGGCGGCGGCTGCCAGCGCCTCCGTCAGCGCCCGGCCGATACCCCGCCTCCGATACGCCTCGTCGACGGACAACTCGTACAGGCACATCTCCGCGCCCTTGTCCGGGTGCAGCATCTCGATGCCCGACACCATCCCGGCCGGGACGCCGTCGAGGGTTGGGGTCTCCCCTGCTCGAACGAAGTTGAGAGCTTGGGGAAGATCAGCATCAGGTGGTCCGGCGCGGCGAGGAACCGCCCGGCCCACTCGGGGCGCGCCGGGCCGTCGTACAGGTGCTGCGCCGCCATGAGCTCGTCGACGGCCGTCGCACGGCGGATCTCCATGTCAGGTCCCTTCGTGTACCGCGTCCGGTGTACGGCGACGGTAGTGCGTACGCCTCAGGGAGGCCTCCGAGTTCCGCCGTACGGCAGCCGAGCCGGGGCAGCGGGCCGCTTAGGGTCTAGACATGCAGATCCGAATTCCGCGCCGCGCCGCGGCCGCCACAGCCGCCGCCGTCGTGCTGCTCGCGGGTGCCGGCACATGGACGGCGGTGGCCTCGGAGGACGAGGCCGCCCCGCGCCGCGAGGACCGAGTGCTGGAGATGCCGGGAGCGAGGATCGACACCTCGTTCTTCACCTCCGGCCCCGCCGACGCGCGCCGCCCCGCCGTGCTCCTCGGGCACGGCTTCGGCGGCAGCAAGGACGATGTGCGCGCACAGGCCGAGAAACTGGCCCGTGACGGGTACGCCGTGCTGACCTGGTCCGCGCGCGGCTTCGGCGGCTCGACGGGACGCATCGGGCTCAACGACCCGGACTTCGAGGTCAAGGACGTGTCGCGGCTCATCGACTGGCTCGCGAAACGCCCCGAGGTACGGCTGGACGGGGCGAACGACCCGAGGGTGGGCGTGTCGGGCTCGTCGTACGGCGGGGCGATCTCCCTGCTGGCGGCCGGGTACGACAAGCGGGTGGACGCGATCGCGCCGCAGATCACCTACTGGAACCTGGCGGAGGCGCTCTTCCCGGACGGCGTCTTCAAGAAACTGTGGGCCGGCATCTTCTTCACCACCGGCACGGTGGCGTCGTCGGACCAGCCGCCGCGCCGTACGCCCGACGAGGGCGACCAGCCCCCGGGCCGCGCGCCCGGCCAGGACGAGGCACCAGGTCAGGACGCGGCCCCGGCGGAATCCGGACCGGCCAGGGCCGCCGCCCCACCCGCCGCGCCCACCGCCGCCTGTGGCCGGTTCCAGGATGTGCTGTGCGCCATGTACGAACGGGTCGCCGTCACCGGGAAGCCGGACGCCGCCGCCCGGGCGCTGCTCGAAGCGCGCAGCCCGTCCGCCGTCGGCGACCGCATCAAGGTGCCCACGCTCATCGTCCAGGGGCAGGCCGACTCCCTCTTCCCGCTGTCGCACGCCGACGCCATCGCCAAGGCCGTCCGCGCGGGCGGCGCACCCGTCGCCGTCGACTGGATCGCCGGCGGGCACGACGGCGGAGACCGGGAGACCGAGCGCGTCCAGGCACGCATCGGCGCCTGGTTCGACCGGTACCTCAAGGAGGACACCGGCGCCGACACCGGCCCCGCCTTCCGGGTCAGCCGCACCGGCGGCGTCGACTCCACCGACGGACAGGCCAAGCTGCGCGGTGCCTCCGGCGACAGCTACCCCGGCCTCCGCAACGGCGACCGCACCATCGCCCTCACCGGCACGCGGAGCGGAACCGGCCCGGGTACGGGTGCCGGCTCAGGAACCGGCACCGGCGGCCCGCAGACCTTCCGCAACCCCGCCGGGGCCACCCCGCCCGCCATCTCCGCCGTCCCGGGCGTCGGCGGCGGACTGTCCCAGCTGTCGTCGCTCGGGGTGGGCCTGTCGCTCGACTTCCCCGGACAGCACGCCCGGTTCGAGTCCCAGCCCCTCGCCGAGCCGCTGCGCATCACCGGCTCGCCCACCGTCCGGGTCACCGTCACCTCCAGCACCGGCGAGGCGGTCCTCTTCGGCAAGGTGTACGACGTCGCCCCCGACGGCCGCCGGCAGGTGCTGCCCGCCCAGCTCGTCACCCCGATCCGCGTCGAGGGCGCCGCGAAGGGCAAGGCCGTCGAGCTGACGCTGCCGACCATCGACCACGAGATCGAGGCGGGCCACCGGCTGCGCCTCGTCCTCGCCGCCACCGACCTCGGCTACGCCTCCCCAGTGACCCCGGCGACGTACACCGTCGACGTGACGAGCGGCCTGTCCGTACCGACTGCCCCCGCCGTGCGCACCCAGGCCGCAGGCCTGCCCTGGTGGGTGTGGGGCCTCCCGGCTGCCGGCGCCCTGATCGCCGCCGCCCTGCTGCTGACCGCCCGCCGCCGCACCACCGCACCCGCGCCCGATCCCGAACTCGCCGACGTTCCGCTCCAGATCACCGGACTGACGAAGAAGTACGCCAGGTCCGCCGACCGTTACGCCGTCCGGGACCTGTCCTTCCGTGTGGAGAAGGGCCAGGTCCTCGGGCTCCTCGGCCCGAACGGCGCCGGCAAGACCACCACCCTGCGCATGCTCATGGGCCTGATCACCCCCGACGACGGAGAGATCCGGGTGTTCGGGCACGCGATCCGGCCGGGCGCGCCCGTCCTGTCCCGGGTGGGCGCGTTCGTCGAGGGCGCCGGCTTCCTGCCGCACCTGTCCGGACGGGAGAACCTGGAGCTGTACTGGCGGGCCACCGGCCGCCCCGCCGAGGACGCCCACATCGACGAAGCGCTGGAGATCGCCGGTCTCGGCGACGCCCTGGCCCGCGCCGTGCGCACCTATTCGCAGGGCATGCGGCAGCGGCTCGCCATCGCCCAGGCCATGCTCGGCCTGCCGGACCTCCTCATCCTCGACGAACCGACCAACGGACTCGACCCGCCACAGATCCGCGAGATGCGGGACGTGATGATCCGGTACGCGGCCGGGGGCCGGACCGTCATCGTCTCCAGCCACCTCCTGTCGGAGGTCGAGCAGTCCTGTACGCACCTGGTCGTCATGGACCGTGGCCGGCTCGTCCAGGCGGGCCCGGTCGCCGAGATCACCGGCGCGGGCGACACCCTGCTCGTCACCACGGCCGGTGACGTGCCGGAACCGCTGGTCGACAAGATCGGCGCCATGCCGGGCATCGGCTCGGTGGTCCGTACGGACGGCGGCCTGCTCGTACGGCTGGACGGTGCGACCGCCACCGCACTGATCGCCGAACTCGTCCGGCTGGACGTCCCATTGACCGGCGTCGGCCCGCACCGCCGCCTGGAGGACGCGTTCCTCACCCTGATCGGAGGAGGAGGATCCGTATGAGCGCCCCTGGGACCGCCCTGGTCCAGTCCGCGCCCGGCTACCGGGCCGGGCACACCCTGCCGCTGCGTGTCGAAGCCGTACGCCAGTGGAAGCGGCGCCGCACCCTCGTCATGGGCGCGATCCTGGCCGCCCTGCCCTTCGTGCTGATCGCCGCCTTCGCGATCGGCGGCGGACCGGACGGGCGCGGCAACGACCGGATCACCCTGATGGACACGGCGACCGCGTCGGGCGCCAACTTCGCCGCGACCTGCCTGTTCGTCTCGGCCGGCTTCCTGCTGGTGGTGCCGGTGGCGCTGTTCTGCGGCGACACGGTCGCGTCCGAGGCCAGTTGGTCCTCCCTCCGCTACCTCCTGGCCGCGCCCGTGCCCCGAGCCCGGCTGCTGTGGTCGAAGCTGGCCGTGGCGCTCGCCTTCAGCGCGGCCGCGATGCTGCTGCTGCCGCTGGTGGCTCTGGCGGCGGGGACGGTCGCATACGGCTGGGGGCCACTGCAACTGCCCACGGGCGGCTCCCTCGCCACGGCCGACACGGTGCCCCGCCTCGCGCTGGTCGTCGCCTTCATCTTCGTCTCCCAACTGGTCACGGCGGGCCTCGCTTTCTGGCTGTCGACGAAGACCGACGCCCCGCTCGGCGCGGTCGGCGGCGCGGTCGGACTGACGATCATCGGCAATGTGCTGGACGCGGTGACGGCGCTCGGCTCCTGGCGGGACTTCCTGCCCGCGCACTGGCAGTTCGCCTGGGCCGACGCGCTCCAGCCGCAACTGGAGTGGGGTGGCATGCTCAAGGGCGCGGCGGTGTCCGTGACGTACGCCCTGGTCCTGTTCGCGCTCGCCTTCCGGGGCTTCGCCCGCAAGGACATCGTGTCCTAGGGCGGTGTGGCCCTGGCCCGGCCTTGACGCCCGGCCGGATCACAGCCAGCCGCGACGAGCCGCTTCCGCTCCCGCCCGGAAGCGGCTCGTCGTGCCCAGGGCGGTGAGCAGCTCGCCCACACGACGGCTGTACGTACGCCCCGATATGCCGAGCCGTGCGGCGGCGGTCTCATCGGTGAGCCCCGCCAGCAGGGCCTCCAGCACCGGCCGCAGATGCGCGGGCAGCGGTCCGGGTGGCGCGGGCCGCGCCGGGATGTCCTCGCCCGTCTCCCACCAGGCGTGGTGGGCCCGCACCAGGGCCTGCACCACGACCGGGTCGCGGATCAGCAGCAGCCCGTTGTAGAGCAGTTCGAGGTCGAGGGGGATGGCGGCGACCGTACGGTCCACCACGATCATCTTGAAGGGGATCGACTGCGTCAGCCTGGCCCGGCCAGGGAGGCGTGCCGCCCCCGCGGCGTCGGCGGCGGTGACCCTGGACAGCGCGTGACGGGGCACGATCTGACGCACCGTGTCCACCCGCTCCCTTGCCGTACGCACACAGGTGTCGGCGAGCTCCAGGAAGGGCTCCGGGATCGGCAGGCCCAGGCAGGCGGCCGGATCGTCGAAGGTGAGCAGCTCATGGCGGGCGGACTCGGTGAGCGCGGCGAGTGTCGCGCAGATCTGTCTCACCCCTCGCACCGGCTGCCCGGCCGGGCGCGGTGCCTGCTGTGGCGCGGCACGCACCGGTGTCGCCTCTCTTAATGCCGCTCGGCCGAGCACGGAGCCCGGAACGTTCGTCACGGCTGACCACCCCCGTCATCCCCTTGCAACGCACGCAACTCCATGTACGCATGTGACTGCGTACCGTGACAATACCCTTTTGAACGGTTGGCGAGTCCAAGCCAAGCGCTGCGCCGGGCCTCACCATCTGCTCCTCGTTGCCGCATCGAGACCCATCCGCAACAGCTTCGTCTGCTCCTTCCGGGGCGTTCGAACGTCACATTCACAAGTGCCGACAGTCCGCGTGGACATGGGACACGCGGACACGAACATGGGGGATTCGCGTGGAGACGTATCGATGGAGGACCGGCGGCAAGGCACGCCGGGCCGCGCTCGCGGCGGCGCTCGCCGGCGGTCTGCTGCTCGTGGGCTGCTCCGGCGGCGCGGGAACCGACCGCGCCACCGCCGGCGACAGCGGCAGGCGTGCACCCGGCGCACCCGCCCCCGCGCCCGGCGCGCAGGACGGCGAACAGCGCCCCGGCGCCGACGGCACGGGCGCGGGCCGAGGTGACGGCCAGGGTGACGAGGTGCGCGAAACCCCGCCCGCCGATTACCTGTCGACGTTCGCGCTGGACGTCGACACCGCCTCGTACGGCTACGCCCGCCGCACCCTCGCCGAGGGCAGGCTGCCCGCGGCGGACACCGTGCGCCCCGAGGAGTTCGTCAACAGCTTCCGCCAGGACTATCCGAAGCCCGACGGCAACGGCTTCACCGTGACCGTCGACGGCGCCCGTACACAGGCCGATGACTGGTCCCTCGTCCGCGTCGGCCTGGCCACCCGGCCCTCCGACCGGCACGGCGCCCGCCCGCCCGCCGCCCTGACGTTCGTCGTCGACATCTCCGGCTCGATGGGCGAACCGGGCCGCCTCGACCTGGTCAGGGAATCCCTGGGCGTCCTCACCGACCAGCTGCGCGACGACGACTCGGTCGCCCTGGTCACCTTCAGCGACGAGGCCGAGACCCGGCTGCCCATGACCCGTGTCGAAGGCAACCGCGACCGCATCCACGACGTCGTCGACGGGCTGGAGACCACGTCCTCCACCAACGTCGAGGCGGGCGTGACCACCGGTTACGACACCGCAGTCGAAGGCCACCGCAAGGACGCCACCAACCGGGTCGTCCTGCTGTCCGACGCGCTGGCCAACACCGGCGAGACCGAGGCGGAGGCCATCCTGGACCGGATCGAGGACGAGCGGCGCGAGTACGGGATCACGCTCTTCGGGGTCGGCGTCGGCAGCGAGTACGGCGACGCCTTCATGGAGCAGCTCGCCGACAAGGGCGACGGCCACACCACGTACGTCTCCACCTCCGAGCAGGCCCGCAAGGTCTTCGTCGACCAACTGCCCGCCCACGTCGAGCTGCGCGCCCGGGACGCGAAGGCGCAGGTGGTGTTCGACCCGAAGACGGTGGAGAAGTTCCGGCTGATCGGATACGAGAACCGGCAGGTCGCCGACGACGACTTCCGCGACGACCGGGTGGACGGCGGCGAGGTCGGCCCCGGCCACCAGGTGACCGCGCTGTACGCCGTGAAGACCCGGGCGGGCGCCCTCGACCGGAGCGGCCGCCTGGCCACGGCCACCGTCCGGTGGCTCGACCCGGCGTCGCGCGCCCCGCACGAGCGGTCCGGTTCGGTGGAGTCGGGCGCCCTCGGGTCCGGCCTGTGGGACGAGGAGACCAAGCCGGGCCTCCGGGTCGCCGCCGTGGCCGCGTACTTCGCCGACTCGCTGCGCGGCGGTGAACTGCCGGGCGCCCCCACGCGCGGCGAACTCGCCGAGCGGGCGGGCGATCTGGCCCGTACGACCGAGTCCAAGGTGGTGGCGGAGCTGGCCGAGTCGATCCGCCGGGCGAACAGCCTCAGGGACTGACTCCGGGGGGCGCCCCGGGGACTGATCCCGGGGGATCGTCCCAGGGACTGACCCCGGGGACGATCCCCGAGGACTGCCGCCACGCCGGGCCGGCTGCCATGATGACCGCATGCCCACGCTGCTGCTCGCCCTCGCGGTCGTCTCCACCGGCCTGTACGCGGGTTTCATGCTGATCTTCCTGACCGGCGTCATGCCCGCGCTGGCCCGGCTGACGGACGAGCAGTTCGTGACGGCGATGCGGCGCGTCAACGAGTACGTGCCCCGTGCGGTCTTCCTCGCCGTGTTCGCGGGCGTGGTGGTGTTCCCGGCGCTGGCCCTCGCCGTACCGATCGCGGGCCGGTCGGACAGCCAGCGGTGGCTGATCCTCGCCGGACTGGTCTGCGCGGTGCTGGGCCACCTGGTCACCGTGGCCGGGAACATCCCGCTCAACAACGCGCTCGCCGCCTCCGGGGGCCGCGAGCCGGGCCCCGTGCGGGAGGCGTTCGAGTCCCGTTGGAACGCCTTCCACCTGCTTCGTACGCTGCTGATCACGGCGTCCTTCGCCCTGCTGGTCACCGCCTCGCTCACCTGACCCCGGCGTGCGCCGTTTGCAGTACGGCGAGTGGCGGGCGCCACCGTGCCGTGTCCGGATGGTGACGTGACCCTGAGACGGGGGTCACCCACCGACCGACGAGAAACGGACGACCAATCGTGACCCGCACCCACCGCTGGGCCGCCACGGCCTTCACCTGCCTCGCCCTGACCGGCATAGCCGCCGGTCCGGCCTTCGCCACGACCCCGGCCGACGGCACCGGCCTCGCCACCGACGCGGCGTTCCTGCGCGCCTCCCACCAGGGCAACCTGACCGAGATCGCGGCGGGGAAGGACGCCCAGAAGAACGCCACCACCGACTGCGTGAAGAACGTGGGCAAGGTGCTCGTCCGCGACCACACCAAGCTCGACGCGGACACCAGGGCCCTCGCCGACAAGCAGGGCGTCGACCTGCCCGCCGCCCCCTCGAAGGAACAGCAGGACACGCTCGCCGCCGTCATGGCCAAGGCGGGCACCAAGGCCTACGACAAGGCCTGGCTCGACGCCCAGGCCGCCGCCCACGAGAAGACCCTGGCACGGATCGACAACCAGATCGCCCACGGCAAGAACGCCGAGGTGACCGCTGCCGCCAAGGCCGCCCGCCCGGTCGTCGCCATGCACCTGGACATGGTGCGCGGGGGCGAGTGCCACGCCGCCTCGGCGACGCACCCGAAGGCCATCCACGCCGGCAACGGCGGTCACGTCGCGACGTCCCTGGCGGCCGAGGTCCCGGTCGCGCTCGCCGTGCCCGCCGTGGCGGTCGGCGGCGTCCTGGTGGCCGGGGGAGCCTTCTGGGCCGCCTCCCGCATGCGCCGCAACGACAACCGCTGACACCGGTGGGCATGTGGCCACGAGACGAGCCCGGTCCGGACCGCGTACTGGTCCGGACCGGGCTCGCTGCGGTCGCCACGGCGGTCGTCGCGTACCTCTTCCCGTTCTTCCCGGCCCCCGCGCGGGCGCCGGACGCGGGCACCCTGCCGGGGGCGGCCGCCGCACCGCCGACGGCCGCCCGGAGGGCGCCGGCGCACTCCCCGCCCGTATCCCTCGGCATCCCGGGCCACCTGCGCCCCGTACCGGTCGACCCGGTCACCGCCGACGCGGCCGGGGTCATGGCCGTGCCCGCATCCCCCACCCGCCTCGGCTGGTGGGCGCTCGGCGCCTCCCCGGGCGCCGCGCACGGCACCGTCCTGCTGGCCGGCCACCTCGACTCCGCCGCCGAGGGCGCGGGCCCCTTCGAGGCCCTGCACGACGTACCCATGGGCACCCGCGCCCACGTCACCACGGCGGACGGCCGACGCCACACGTACCGGATCGTCGCCCGCCGCACCCACGCCAAAAAGGCCCTGCCGCAGGACCTGTTCACACCCCGGGGCGCCGCCCGTCTGGCACTGGTCACCTGCACCGGCGATTTCGACCCCGACGCGCACGCGTACGCCGAGAACCTCGTCCTCTACGGGGAGCCGGTCCCGTAGCACGGACTCACCTTGCCCCGGTCCGCGCGCACGGACGCCGGGCCGTTTACTGCTGGGGTGCGCAGGGCTGCCTGACGCTCGGTCAACTACCGGCAACTGAGGCTGTTTTACTGGTACTTGTGGAGCGCCGGCCGGTGCACGGTGGCGTGAGGCGACCGCGGCGAGCTGCACACTCGCATGGCGGAATTCCCCGCTCCTCTTTAAGAAATCGAGTCCTGATTCGAGGACGGAAGAGCATCTCACCGCCCGAAATCCCGCAATGGTTTTCCGGCGCCACGAGGGGCCATGGCACACATTGCCCCATTTGGGCGCCGCCGGAGTGCGGCCTCCGCTTCACCTGAACCTCATATCTTGCTCAAATGGCGTGCCACTTGAGCGCGCCGGCCCTATATTGACCTTCGTAAACAAAAGGCGCGGACATGCCAACCCCCGATTACGGGAATTCCCTGGATTGACCCTCCAGGGCCGGTTGAGTATGCAAGCTTCTGCGGGGGTGCTGACCAGTCGACCACCCCGGCATGAGCTCGGCGTCCTGGTTGAAAGCTTTTTCTTGACTGCAGTCGAATTACCTTGGGTTGCAGTTCCCTCCAGCAGAGAAGAGAAACTGATGGCCAATTCGTTCACCCGCCTGGCCGTGGTCGGCGTGGCCGCCGCCACGATGCTCACCGTCACTGCGTCACCGGCCCTGGCCGCGGACCAGAACAGGACCCTGAGCAACAGTCACGGCAAGATGACCTACAACGACTCTGTGGACGTGTTCACGATCTGCGACACCAGCGCGGACGGTCACGGCGTCTCGGGTGGTCTCACGCGCTGGTACTCGTCGGCACACATCACGTACAAGGAGAACGCCTTCACCATCAACGATGGTGGCGACGCCGGATGCGACAAAATAGGCTACGACGTCAAGGGCTACCCCAACAACTACGCCATGTATTTCAAGTGGGACGGTGGTGGCGCCACCCAGGCGACCGAGTGGTTCTCTGAGTAGGACCTCGGCCGAGCAGTTCGCGTTGACGGCTGCGGAACTGCTGATGCCCGAGCAGGCAGGCTCTCGGATGTCCTGCCCGCATTGAGGTCGGGCACGTCCCGGCATGGGCGCAAGACCGGCGCCCGGTTGAAAGCAGTTTGCTGTAGTTCAATCCAGCAGAGTGAATAGCCTGCCTGGAATGTCATTCAGAACTGTTCCGACCGTGGCGGCCGCTCGTGATCATGCCGGTTCCCCGGCGCGTACAAAGATCCTTGACTGCGAATGTGACGGCCTGAACGTGCCATCGGCCGCGGGGCGAGAGTCACTGCATTCCCGCCGAATGGAGAGTCGAGGATCTTGTACGCGAATGGGGTCATGGACTCCAGGGTGTCGGGGAAGCGTGTCGGCCGGTCCCGGTCAGGGATATTCCGCCGTACCCCGGAAGTCGGAACGTCAAGCTGAAACGGGCCGCTGCTGCAGCCCTGCGCGTACGGCTGCAGCAGCGGGCCTATTGGTCCTTGCCTCTCCCCTCGACGGCAACGCAGCGGCCTCCACCCGCGGCGAAGCGAAGTTCAGGCCGTCAACTGCGCAGTCAAGGATCCGTACGTCGCGGAGGCTCGCGACCCTCCCGGACGTGCTCTGCCGGGCGGCACCTGATTCGTGATGAACGGAGCCGGGGGGTTCCAGACCCGGCGGGAGGAAACTTCCGCGAACAGGCACAGCAGCAGCGCTCCGTAGTCCCGGGAAGTGAAAGGCATTCGGAAGGCGACTATGGACGCCCACGAGAAGCAGCATTTTCGCAGGTTTGTGGCGAGGAAATCGCCAGGATTGCTCCATGTGGCCATGCGCCTCAGCGGTGGCGATCAGCACGCCGCCGAGGACCTGCTGCAGCGCGCCCTGGTGAAGACCGCCAGGCGCTGGCACCGGATTGACGAGCCAGAGGCGTACGTACGCGAGCTGCTCTGCCGCCGGCAGGCCGGACGCCGCGAGCCGTCGGAGAGGCCGGCGGGTGGTGAGAGTGTCAGCGCGGCCGGGCTACGGCTTCACGGTGCGCCGAGCGCGGGCCCTGCTCGGCCCGAGGCGGAACGTGAGCAGCGGGTGTGCGAGACGGTGAAGGCGAACGCACCGGAGGTACGGCTGTCCGACGACTTCACCGAGCGGGTGCACCGGTCGTTGCGGCGCCGCAAGGCACGCGGCTTCGTGGTGGCCGGGGTGGTCGCGGCGATCGTCGCGGTGGGAGTCGCGGTGCCGCTGGCCGTGGATGGCGGTGGTACGCCAGGGCGGCCCGCAGCCGAGCTCGACACCCCGGAGGTGGTGGCGCATGCCGAGCAGTCGCCGCCGCGGGACTTGGTCGCCGCAGGGCGGATCGCCGTCTCGGCGCATTACACGACGAAGCTGGTGAAGCAGCCGGACGGCGACGCGATCGGCACCTACGAGTGGAGCCTGCTCAACACGGCTACCGGGCGGTACGAGAAGACCGACTGGGCCTGGCTCGATGTCGCCCCGGGAATGCAGACCGCGGCGGTGCTGGAGCGCGATCTGCCGGTCAACCGGATCGGGCTGCTGGAGCTGGCCACGGGCAAGGTGAAGCGCTGGATCGAGGTCGACGAGGGAGTCGGCGGTGTGCAGTTCTCGCCGGACGGCAAGCGCCTGGTGGCGACGGCGTACGGTCTCCACCCGGACCGCTTCTTCAAGGACGCGTCGTACCAGCTGAACGACAAGACGGTACCGGGGCCGAAGCCGAGCCGCACCGGCTACTACGTCATCGATGTCGCGTCCGGCCAGGCGCACTTCGCCGAGCTGCCACCCAGGAAGAACGAGCGCGCGGCCGGCCCCGGGGGCGGGCGTCAGGACGTGCGCTGGAGCCTTGACGGGAAGCTGGTGCGGGAGCCCTGGGGCAACAAGGAGGGCGGCATCTTCCACGACGTGAACGGCAAGCAGATGCCGGTCCCGAAGCAGGAAGCGTCCCTGCCCTCGCCGGGGGCCGTCCTGTCCCGCGACGGAAGGCTGGTAACCGGTGCGTTCGCCGGGGAGGGCGGCCGGATCGTCTCCGAGGTGCTGGATGCGAAGACCGGCAGGCGGGCCGCACTCGTCCCCGGCCAGCAGCTGCTCGCGTGGGCCGACGACAACCACCTCGTCGCCTGGCGGTGCGACCCCGAGCAATGCGAGCCCGGCGAGGGGGAGTTCCGCAACCAGCTGCTCCTGGTCAGCCTGGACGGCAGGACGACGATCCCGCTCACCGGCTTCCGGAAGGCGGAACTGCGCTACGACGGCCGCTGGACCCCGCTGCTCACCCAGCGCTGACCCTCTCCGCACCAGCCTCCGGGCAGCCCGGGGCGAACTCGACCTGTCGGGCGCCGCGGGCACTGCGGGTGCTGCGTTGCAGCGGATCCCCGGCAGGCTCCGTCTTCCGCCGGGCGCGGGGGCACGGCTCGTAAGAAGGTCCTCACCGCGGACGAGTGCGCATCGCCGCTCGGCGGGCGGGTCCACGGCCCGCGGCCCACCTGCCGGCACCTCCGTGAGGCGCCTGGCCTGCAAAAAAGCCCTCCCGGAGGGGGAGGGCGGAAGGCCGCACGGGTGAAGCGCCCCCGGCAGGACTCGAACCTGCGGCCAAGCGCTTAGAAGGCGCCTGCTCTATCCACTGAGCTACGGGGGCCGGTGGTGGCCTTGTGGCCTGGAGCCCCTGCTGGGTGGTCCGTGACCTTGCCGGGGACAAGGATAGGGCTCCGATCGCCTTGACCCGGTCGCTTCACCTGCGTGGCACGATGTGGAGGTTCGGTGAAGCGAACCGATAATCGCAGGCAGGTGCGATTCCCGCAGCGCTTTTCGCGTCTCACGCCTCGGGTGTTGTGTACTCGTTATGCCTGCGCCCCACTCATCCCATCTGTCCCTTGTGTCGGATCGGCGCGCAGAGAGCGCCATACGCTTCAAAAAGGTCATGAAATTGGGCATTCTTCGCATGTGGTGACCTTGGACGTACGGCCTCAGCTCATCGACGCACTCTCCGCCCTGCGCGACCGTGTCGCCGCCGTGCGTCTTCCACTCCCCCTTCCGGGTGCGCCACGGGCGCGGCAGACGCGGGCCGAGTTGCTCGCCCAGCTCGACGACTATCTGGTGCCCCGGCTGAAGGAGCCCGAAGCTCCGCTGCTCGCGGTCGTCGGGGGATCCACCGGGGCGGGGAAGTCGACGCTCGTCAACTCGCTCGTCGGGCGGCGGGTCAGTGAGGCCGGGGTGCTCAGGCCCACGACCCGGACGCCCGTCCTCGTCTGCCACCCCGACGATCACCACTGGTTCGCCGGGATGCGGGTGCTGCCGCAGCTCACCCGCGTATGGGCGCCCCAGGACGGGGAGGACGAGGACGGCGTCGAGGAGCGGGCCCTGCGGGTGGAGACCGCCGACACCGTGCCGCGCGGGCTGGCGCTGCTCGACGCGCCCGACATCGACTCGCTCGTCGTCGAGAGCCGAGAGCTGGCCGCCGAGCTGATCTGCGCCGCCGACGTCTGGGTGATGGTGACCACCGCCTCCCGGTACGCCGACGCCGTGCCCTGGCACCTGCTGCGGACCGCCAAGGAGTACGACGCCACGCTCGTGACCGTCCTCGACCGGGTGCCGCACCAGGTGATCAACGAGGTGTCGCGGCAGTACGAGGCGCTCCTCGTCCGCGCCGGGCTGGGCGAGGTGCCCCGGTTCACCATCCCCGAGCTGCCCGAGTCGGCGGGCGGGGGCAGCGGGCTGCTGCCCGACACGGCCGTCGCCCCGCTGCGCGCCTGGCTCGCGCACCGCGCCCAGGACCCCGCGGCCCGGCAGCAGACCGTCGGGCGGACGGCCGGCGGGGTGATCGACTCGCTGAAGGTGCGGATGCCGGAGCTGGCCGGGGCCGTCGCCGCGCAGTACGCCGCGGCCGTGCGCCTCACCGGAGCCGTCCAGGCGGCGTACGAGCACGAGGGCGAACGGGTGCGCCGCGAACTGCGGCGGGGCGCCGTACTCGCCGGTGACGCCCGCACCCGCTGGCGCGGTTACCCCCGCGACTGCTCGGCCACCGAACTGCTCGACTCCCTGGCCGAGTCCCTCGCCGCCCTGCTCCAGTGCGCTGTCGCCGCGGCCGACGAACACGTACGGGAGTCGTGGCGGCGTGAACCGGCCGCCCGCGTGCTGGACACCGGGGACGGGGCGCCGCCCTCGCCCGACCGGGAGACCGGCGAGCGGATCGGGATGGCCGTACGGCGCTGGCGGCGCGTCCTGGAGGAGCTGGCCGAGGACGAGGTACGGCGGATGGACCGGGCCTCCGCCCCGGACGCCGAGACGGCCGCGGCGCTCCTCGCGGCCGCGCTGCTCGGCGGGCGCAGGGCGCGCAGCGCCGGCGAACGGCTCGCCGAGCTGCTCGGCGCCCAGGGCGCCCTGCGGCTCCGCGACCGGGGCGGCGAGCTGGTGACCACGTACATCGACCGCGTACTGCACGAGGAACGGACCAGGCGGCTCCAGCCGCTCCGGGCCCTCGACGTGACCCCCGAACCACAGGCCGAGCTCATCGCCGCGCTGTCCCGACTGCAGAAGGAGAGGTGACGGCGGTGAGCGCCGTTGACGAACGCTGGGACGACGGGCTGATCGCCCGCCGGGTGCAGGAACAGGCCGCCGGCGACGGTGAGCCCCTGCCGGACGAGCCGCACATGCCGATCGGTGAGGCGTACGCCGGGACACTGCGGACGCGACTGGACGCCCTGCGGGAGCTGGTGGGCCTGTCCAGGACCCGGCTGGACGGCGACACCCTCGCCGAGGCCGGTCGCGTACTGGACGAGGCCGCCGCACGGCAGCGGCTGTCGTCGAAGCACACCGTCGTCGCGATCGCCGGGGCCACGGGGAGCGGCAAGTCGACGCTGATCAACGCGCTGGCGGGCGTACCGGTCTCGGAGACCGGGCTGCGCAGGCCCACCACGGCCAACCCCATCGCCTGCACCTGGTCCGAAGGCGCGGCCGGGCTCCTGGACCGGCTCGCCATCCCGGGGCGGCTGCGGCGCCGGCCGCTGGCGGGCGGGATCGGCGACGAGGCGCTGCAGGGCCTGGTCCTGATCGACCTGCCCGACCACGACTCGGCGGTCACCGCGCACCGCAGGCAGGTCGACCGGGTGCTGGCGTTGGTGGACGCGGTCATCTGGGTCGTCGACCCCGAGAAGTACGCGGACGCGGCCCTGCACGAGCGGTACTTGCGGCCGCTCGCGGGGCACGCCGAGGTGACGTTCGTGGTGCTCAACCAGGTCGACCGGCTGCCGGGCGACGCCGCCCACCAGGTGCTCGACGACCTGCGGCGGCTGCTCGACGAGGACGGCATGGCTCTCGGCGAGCACGGCGAACCGGGGGCCACGGTCCTCGCGGTGTCCGCGCTCACGGGGGAGGGCGTGGGGGAGCTGCGGGAACTGCTCGGGGCGTTCGTGCAGGGCCGTGGTGCCGCCGAGCGGCGTCTGTCGGCGGACGTGGACGCGGCCGCTGCCCGGTTGCGTCCGGTGTACGTGGCGGACGGGCGCCCCGGGCTGGGCGAGCGTTCCCGCGAGGACTTCGGCGCCCGGCTCGCGGTCGCCGTCGGCGCACGGGCGGCCGGCGAGGCGGCGGAACGCGAGTGGCGGCGCAACGCGGGCCGGGCGTGCGGGACGCCGTGGCTGCGGCTGTGGCGCTGGTACGAGCGGCTCCGTACGCAGGGGGCGGCGGGCGCGGAGGAGGGCGCCGAGGCGGAGGCCACGGCGGCGGAGGAGGACGAGCTGACGGCACGCCAGCGCGTCGAGCAGGCCGTGCGGATCGTCGCCGAGGAGGCGGCGCGGGGGCTGCCGGTGCCGTGGGCGCAGGCGGTGCGCGAGGCGGCGGTACGCGGGGCGCGCGGGCTGCCGGAGGCCCTGGACGAGCTGGCGATGTCGGTGGGTTCGCCGCCGGCGGGCGGGCGGCCGCCCCGGCCCGCCTGGTGGCCGGCCGCGGTACTGGCCCAGGCGGCCATGACGCTGCTCCAGTTCTACGGCGCCCTGTGGCTGGTGGGCCAGATCATCGGCGTACTGGAGCCGGGGCTGGTGCCGCCGGCCCTGATCATGCTGGCCGGCATCCTCGGCGGACCCCTGGTGGAGTGGGCGTGCGCGGCGGCGGCCCGGGGGCCCGCCCGGCGGTACGGGCAGGAGACCGAGCGCAGGCTGAGGGAGGCCGCGGCGGGGTGCGGGCGGGCGATGGTCCTCGACCCGGTCGCCGCGGAGCTGATGCGGTACCGCGAGGTGCGTGAGCGGTACGCCCATGTGGCGCGGGGGCGCGGGGAGGGCGGTGGCCCGGGCGGGGCGGTCGTGCGGACGGGCGCGGGGGAGTCCGGGTACGCGGGGGCGCGGGTGGTGTGACCCCTGGTGGGGGCGTCGGCAGCCGGATGGGCGTCCTCCTTGCGGGTGGTGGAGTTGTGCACAGACGGCGGCTTGTCCACAGGGCCGAGCGGGATTTCGGCGGGCGGGCCAGCATGAGCTCAGTCAGCAGGACGACCGCGAGGGGTGGGTGTCATGAACGACACGATGGTGACCGTGGTGGGCAATGTCGCGACGAGCGTCGATTACCGCGACACCGCGATGGGAGGGGTGGCGAAATTCCGGTTCGCGGCGACCGCTCGCCGCTGGGACCGAGAGAAGGCGGGCTGGGTCGACGGGCATACGAGTTTCTACACGGTGAGCGCGTGGCGGGCGCTGGGCGCCAACCTGGCCGCGTCGGTGTCGGTCGGCGACCCGTTGGTCGTCCATGGGCGGCTGAGGGTGCGGGAGGAGGACTGGGACGGCCAGCGCAGGACGTTCGTGGACATCGACGCGTCGGCGGTGGGCCACGACCTGACGCGCGGGACGTCCGCGTTCAGGAGGGTGATGAAGGGGGAGCCCCGTCCGGCGGACCGGTCGGACGCCGAACGCGAGGTGGCCGGTGGCGGAGCGGGTGACGGCGGAGCGGGTGACGACGGAGGAGGCGGTGCGGTGGACCGGCCGGTGGAGCTGGTCTTGTGACGGTGTGTCAGGAGTGGAGCACCGAGCGATGCGGTGATGTGGAGATTCGGCGTACTCGGGCCCGCTGAAAGGCCTTCGCGATAACGATTCCGAGTCGGAATGGTTGTCTGACGGTATGACAGGGGACTGTGCTTGGTCGCCTCTCTAGGATTCCCGGGTACTCACGGGGCACTTGAGTCGGCAGGCGAGGCACTCCCCCCACGCGCCACACGCGCAAAGGTCTCGCCCGGAGGGGAATTCTGTGTTTGCTGGGTTTTCTGTACGGAGGCTGAGGAGGCGTCCCGTCCGTCTCCTCGCCGCGGTCGTGACCTCCGGTCTGGTCGCCGGGGGATTCATAGCCGGGGCGTCCTCCGCCGCGGCCGACGAGGCGCCACAGCACCAGGGCGGTGCCACCGCCACCCTCAACGGGCTGACCACCTTCGACCAGGCGGTGCTCCGCGTCGACGGCGAGAAGCAGGAGATCCCGGCCGGTCTGTTCGAGATGGCCGTCGACGGGGGCGGGACCCTGAAGACGTACTGCGTCGACCTCCACAACCCCACCCAGGAGAAGGCCCGGTACCTGGAGACCTCCTGGGACCAGACCTCGCTCGGCGGGAACAAGGACGCGGGCAGGATCCGGTGGATCCTCCAGCACTCCTATCCGCAGGTCGACGACCTGGTGGGGCTGGCGGCCGCCGCCGGCACCGGGCCGCTGACCGCCGGGACCGCGGCAGCCGGCACCCAGGTCGCCATCTGGCGGTACTCGGACAACGCGCAGGTCCAGGCGCTCGACCCCGCGGCCGAGAAGCTCGCCGACTGGCTGGAGAAGGAGGCCGAGAACATCGCCGAACCCAAGGCGTCGCTCAGCCTGGAGCCCTCCGCCGTCTCCGGTCCGGCCGGAACCCGGATCGGCCCGGTGACCGTGCGCACCGACGCCGACCGGGTCACGGTGACCCCGCCCGCCGACGCGGCCGCCAGCGGCATCCGGATCACCGATGCCAAGGGCGGACCGGTCGTCTCGGCGACCGACGGCAGCCTGCTGTACTTCGACGTGCCCGCGAAGGCCGCCGACGGCTCCGCCGCCCTGACCGTGCAGGCCACGACGTCCGTGCCGGTCGGCCGGGTCTTCGCCGGAGTCACCAAGAGCCAGACGCAGATCCTGGCCGGCTCCAGCGAGTCGACCGTTTCCGCCGCCGCCACCGCCACCTGGGCCACGGCGGGCGCCATCCCGGCGCTCTCGGCCAGGAAGAACTGCGCCAAGGGCGGCGTGGACGTCACCGCCACGAACAAGGGCGACACCGCGTTCGTCTTCGAGCTCATCGGCCTCAGGCACACCGTCCGGGCGGGCGAGTCCCGGACGGTGACCGTCCCGGTCGTCGAGGACCAGCCGTACGACTTCACCATCACCGGGCCCGGCGGCTTCCAGAAGACGTTCAAGGGCATCCTCGACTGCCGGACCACAGGCAGCACGGATGTCGCGATGACCGCCCAGCAGGGCGGCCGGCCCAGCCCTCTTCCGGCCGACGGCACCTCGGCCGGCCCGGCCGCGGCGGACGACGGGCCGGACCTCGCCGAAACGGGAGCCTCCGGCGCCACGCCCATGATCGCGGGCATAGCCCTGGCGATGCTGGTGATCGGCGGCGCCGCCGTCTTCCTCCTCCGTAAGAAGCAGGGCCCCGGCGCCGAGGACTGACAGACCCCCCGCCGCCCCCGGCCCGGGGCCGGCGACGGCCGGCCCGCGGGACGGCGACGGCGCCCGCGGGGGCGACGCTTGCGGGACGGTGACGCTTGCGGGGCGGCGGTGGGGCGGCGGGGCGGTGTCCGACGGTGGCTGGCCCGCGCGGACGGCACCGGGACGGCGCCCCCGGCGCGGGGTGTGCGGGGTGGCGCTGCCGGACGGCAGAGGAGTGACGGCGTGACCGCAGCGGGACGGCGCCCCCGGCGCGGGACGGCAGCGGGCGGCGGCCGACGGTGAGGGGGCGCCAGTGGGACGGCCGTCGCGGGGCGAGCGGCCGCGGCCGGTGATCGCGGAACGTGGCCGGTTCGTTACGGGGGCGCGGGCGGGAGCCCAGGGTCAGGGCCCACGGGCCTTACTGGTTTCCTTCGCGGGGTGGACGTCAGGCAAGATGGGGTGTATCTGCCCACTCTCGGACTGCCGGACGGTTTCTCTTGGCTGAGTACATCTACACGATGCGCAAGACGCGCAAGGCGCACGGCGACAAGGTCATCCTCGATGACGTGACGCTGAGCTTCCTGCCCGGTGCGAAGATCGGTGTGGTCGGCCCGAACGGCGCCGGTAAGTCGACCGTGCTCAAGATCATGGCTGGTCTGGAGCAGCCGTCCAACGGTGACGCGTTCCTGTCGCCCGGCTACACGGTCGGCATCCTGCTGCAGGAACCGCCGCTGGACGAGTCGAAGACGGTGCTGGAGAACGTCCAGGACGGCGTCGCCGAGGTGAAGGGCAAGCTCGACCGGTTCAACGCCATCGCCGAGGAGATGGCCACGAACTACACCGACGCGCTCATGGAAGAGATGGGCAAGCTCCAGGAGGACCTGGACCACGCCAACGCGTGGGATCTCGACGCCCAGCTCGAGCAGGCCATGGACGCCCTCGGCTGCCCGCCCGGCGACTGGCCGGTCACCAACCTCTCCGGTGGTGAGAAGCGCCGCGTCGCGCTCTGCAAGCTGCTGCTTGAGGCCCCCGACCTGCTGCTGCTCGACGAGCCCACCAACCACCTGGACGCCGAGTCCGTCCAGTGGCTTGAGCAGCACCTCGCCAAGTACGCCGGCACCGTCGTCGCCATCACCCACGACCGGTACTTCCTCGACAACGTCGCCGAGTGGATCCTGGAGCTCGACCGCGGCCGCGCCTACCCCTACGAGGGCAACTACTCCAAGTACCTGGAGACCAAGCAGGCGCGCCTCAAGGTCGAGGGCCAGAAGGACGCCAAGCGCGCCAAGCGGCTCAAGGAAGAGCTGGAGTGGGTCCGCTCCAACGCCAAGGGACGGCAGGCCAAGTCCAAGGCCCGTCTGGCCCGGTACGAGGAGATGGCCGCCGAGGCCGACAAGATGCGGAAGCTGGACTTCGAGGAGATCCAGATCCCGCCGGGCCCGCGCCTGGGCAGCGTCGTCGTCGAGGTCGAGAAGCTCAACAAGGCCTTCGGCGACAAGGTCCTCATCGACGACCTGAGCTTCAGCCTCCCGCGCAACGGCATCGTCGGCGTCATCGGTCCGAACGGCGCCGGCAAGACCACGCTGTTCAAGATGATCCAGGGCCTGGAGGAGCCGGACTCCGGCTCCATCAAGGTCGGTGAGACCGTCAAGATCTCCTACGTCGACCAGAGCCGCGCCAACATCGACCCGAAGAAGACGCTGTGGGCGGTCGTCTCCGACGAACTCGACTACATCAACGTCGGCCAGGTCGAGATGCCGTCGCGGGCGTACGTCTCCGCCTTCGGCTTCAAGGGCCCGGACCAGCAGAAGCCGGCCGGCGTCCTGTCCGGCGGTGAGCGCAACCGCCTCAACCTGGCGCTGACCCTCAAGCAGGGCGGCAACCTGCTCCTCCTCGACGAGCCGACGAACGACCTGGACGTCGAGACCCTGTCGTCGCTGGAGAACGCGCTGCTGGAGTTCCCGGGCGCGGCCGTGGTCGTCTCCCACGACCGCTGGTTCCTGGACCGGGTCGCGACGCACATCCTGGCGTACGAGGGCGACTCCAAGTGGTTCTGGTTCGAGGGCAACTTCGAGTCGTACGAGAAGAACAAGATCGAGCGCCTCGGCCCGGACGCGGCCCGGCCGCACCGCGCCACGTACAAGAAGCTCACCCGGGGCTGAGGCAGCGACTGTGGCTCGTCATATCTACCGCTGCCCCCTGCGCTGGTCGGACATGGATGCCTTCGGGCACGTCAACAACGTCGTCTTCCTCCGCTATCTGGAGGAGGCGCGGATCGACTTCATGTTCCGGCTGGCGCCGGGGGACGGCTCTCCCTCGTTCTCCGGGGGGTCCGTCGTGGCCCGGCACGAGATCGACTACGTACGGCCGCTGGTCCATCGGCACGAGCCGGTGACCATCGAGTCATGGGTCACGAAGATCGGGGCGGCGTCGCTGACGATCGCGTACGAGATCAAGGACCCGGACCAGGTGTACGTGCGCGCGTCGACGGTCGTCGTGCCGTTCGACCTCGAGGCCCAGCGTCCGCGCCGCATCTCGGCGGAGGAGCGGTCGTTCCTCGAGGAGTACGTCGACGACGGCATGCACGGGGAGCCCGCGGCCGCATGACGCCGCCGCTGCACTTCGCCGACGCCAGGGAGGCGGCCGATCTGGTGGCCTTCCTGGCCCGGCTGATCCACTACGACCGGGCCGCCGCCGTCCGCCTCCAGGCGGGTGGCGGCGCCCTGGCCGTGTTCGGACGGCCGGCGTCCTTCGAGGTGCTGGCCATCCGGACGGCCGCGCTCCTGGACGACGCGCCCCTGGACGTCACCGTGTCCGCGGGGCAACTCCTCGACGGCATCGAGGAGTCGGCGGGCAAGGCCATGGTGCCCGCACCCGTCACCGGCCCGCCCTGGGCGGGCGTCCTGCCCCCGCGCGGCGGCTGGCAGGAGGTGCCGGGCCTCCCGGACGCCGCCGGGCTGCGCGGCGCGGTCGGCGCCGCGGTGGCGGAATTCCGGGCGCGTGACGGCGAGTTGCCGGCCGAGCGCCGCACGCGCGCCGAGCGCGACCGGCTCGGCCGTGAGATCTGGTCCCGCACGATCGGCTCGACGGGCCTGCCGCTGCGCGCCGTGCACGCCGCCCAGTCGCTGGGCTTCCTGCCGCCGCACGAGGTGCCGGTCGCCCTGCTCGCCGCGGGGTCATGGCTGCGGCTGCGCACCCCCTACGGGTCCATCGCCGTCCGCACGGCGGGCCTCGGGACCGGCTTGAGCGTCACCGCGGTCTGACCACGGGTCGGTGCGCCCCGCGCCCCGTGTGACGTCCGGGCGACGGCCCGCGGCCCGTCGCCCGGCGGGCCGACTCCCTGTGCGCGGACGCGACCGGAGCCGGGCCGACGTGAGCGGCGCGGACGGGCCGGGTCGGGCGTGGTCGGCGGCGTGGAGGGGCGGGGTCGGACGCGGTCGCCGCGGAGGGACCCGGTCAGGCGTGGTCAGCGGCGTGACGGGCCTGGTCAGTGCGAACGGCGCGAACACCGGCGGGTCAGGCCCCGGTCGGCGCGCACGCCCGGTCGTGCCCGTCGCCTAGGGACGGCGCCGAGGCGCGTCGTCGGGGCGGACGGCGATGTGGTCGGGTTCCAGTTCCAGCAGCACCCGGTGCTCCATGCCCAGCGCCTCGGTGTAGTCGGCGGGCAGCTGGAGCCGGCCCGCGCGGTCCAGGGTGGCGTACTCGCGGGCCACCATCGTCTCCTGGCCCTCCGCGTCGACCTCCGTGTGCCGCAGCACCTCCGAGGACGTGCGGCCGTCGCGGATGGCGACCGAGCGGCTGACCTCGCCCGCCACGGCCTGGTCGTGCGTGACGATCACGATGGTCGTGCCCAGTTCCTCGTTGGCCCGCCGGAACGCGGCGAAGACCTGCTCGCCCGTCGCCGAGTCCAGCTCGCCCGTCGGCTCGTCGGCGAGCAGCACGGACGGCGAGTTGGCGAGGGCGACGGCGATCGCGACGCGCTGCTGCTGACCGCCGGACATCTGGTGCGGGCGCCGGTCGCGGCAGTCCGCCACGTCCAGCATCGACAGCAGCTCCAGCGCCCGCTCGGACCTCCGTCCACGCTTCGTACGGCCGCCACGGAGCTGCATCGGCAGGGCGACGTTCTGCGCGGCGGTCAGATAGGGGAGGAGGTTGCGGGCCGTCTGCTGCCAGACGAAGCCGACCACCTCCCGCCGGTAGTGCAGCCGCGCCTTCGCGTCCATCGCGAGCAGATCGCGGCCGGCCACCTTCGCCGCACCCGCCGTCGGGACGTCCAGGCCCGCCAGGATGTTCATCAGCGTCGACTTGCCGCTGCCCGACGCCCCCACCAGTGCCATCAGCTCGCCCTCCCGCACCAGCAGGTCGAGCCCCTGGAGCGCCTGCACCTCCACCCCGTCGGCGGTGAAGATCCGGACGAGACGGTCGCAGACGATCAGCGCGTCGTCCCCGTACGCGGGGCCGCTGCGACGCGCTTCGACGCGTGCCTCCAAGGCGGCGAGAGTGGTGTCGGTCATCGTGCGTCTCCTGCCCTGAGTTCACCGATCGAGCCCCGGCGGGTCACCCACCAGGCCTGTGCCACCGCGACCGTCGCCGCCAGCACCACCACCCCCGCCGACGGGAGCACCAGCGACCACGGGTCGGCCCGCAGCGGCGCGCCGTCGAGCGTGGCGAGCCCCGGCGCCGCCGCCGGTGCCAGCCGCGCCAGGTCGACGCCCGGTGACAGCAGCGTGATGGCCGCCCACCCGGCGAACGTCCCGCCGACCGCCGCGAGCAGCGCCTGCGGCAGCGCCTCCAGGCCCAGCAACCGCCGCCCCTGCCGCCTCGACAGCCCCATCGCGCGCAACCGCGCCAGCAGCGCCGCCCGTTCGGGCGCGCTGTGCAGCAGCGACAGCGACAGCGCGAGTACGGCGTAACCGGCGCCCGCCGCGACGGCCGCCGCGTACAGCCGCTCGGCACCGCTCTGCATTGGCGAGGCCACGAACGCCGCCCGCGCCTGGGAGCGGAGGAGCACCGAGAAGCCGTCGGCGACGGACCGGACGGCGGACCGCAGCTCCCCGCCGTCGAAGGAACCGCTCACCAGCAGCACCGTGTCCGCCCGGTAGGTGAGGTGGGCGGCGTTCACGACGATGAAGTCCGCGCCGGGCACCGCCGGGGTCCGCTCCCGCACCCCCGCCACCCGGAGGCGGAAGTCGCCGGCGTGCGACTGGATCAGCCGCTGCTCCGAGCCGATCAGTTCCGCGACGGACGGTGAGACGATCGCGGGCAGCAGCGGCACACGGCCCCCGTCCGAAGGGCCGGTGTCCGCCAGCTCCCCGGCCGGGAAGGCGCCCAGCCCGGTGCGGCGCGCCAGTTCCGTGTACGCCTGGGGGGCCACGCCGATCAGCGTCACGCTCATCGAACCCGGCACGCCCGGCCGCTCGGCCAGCGGCACGCCGTACTCCAGCTGGACCGGTACCGCGTCCCGCACGCCCCCGACCCCCCGCACCGCCCGCACCAGCCCGTTCGGCAGCGGCACCGCCTCCGCCGTCCCCGCCACCCGTGCGTCCGCGCCCGTCGCCAGCACCGACGCGTCCTCCCGGGCCACCGCCACACCCGCCAGCACCGAGCCGCCGAACGCCGCCGTCGTCAGCGCGACCAGCAGCGCCAGCAGCGACAACGTCCCCGCCGCCGGCGACCGCCCGGCCCGCGCCAGCGACAGCGGCCCCACCACGCCCCGAAGCCTCCGCGCCGGCCGGGCCAGCCACCGCAGGGGCAGCGGATACAGCCGTACGAGGACGAGGGCGGCGACCAGGCCCACCAGCACCGGCGCCGAGCCGGCGAGGGCGTCGCCCTGGTCGGAGACGCCCCGCCGCCGGAGCGCCGCCACCGCGCCCACGGCGAGTACCAGCAACGTCAGTTCGGCGACCGTCCGCCGCCGCGACGGCCGCGTGTCGACCAGGTCCTCCCTGCCGCCCCGCGCACCCGGCCGCCGGAGCGGGTACACCGCCCGCAGCGGCAGCACCGCGCACGCCACCAGCGCCACGGCACCCGCGCCGACGCACGCGTACCCGACCGGTCCCGAGCCCACCAGCCACACGGCGAGCAGCAGTCCCAGCGCGGCGGCCGGGACCGCGACCACGGCCGTCTCCGCCAGCAGCCGCCCGCCGATCCCGCGCAGCGACCCGCCGCGCGAGCGCAGCAGCGCCAGCTCGTCGCGTCGGCGCACGGCGGCCAGTCCGCCCGCCATGGCCACCACCACGACGGCCACCGCCCCGATCCCGTACGCCGCGACCGCGACGACCGGCGCGATGGCGTTCCGCATCGCGTCGTGGTCGGCGAGCAGCTCACCGAGCCGGGTGTCCACCGTGGCGCTGCCGCCCACGGTCTCCCGTAGCGCCAGCAGGCCGGGGCCGCCCGCCAGTGAGGCGACCGCGCCGGTCAGCGCGGGCACGTCCCGGGTGGTCAGGTGCGTGGCGGCGGGCGCGATCCGCCAGAAGGCCTGCGGCTCGGCGCCCGTGCCCAGCAGCACGGGCGCGGCGCCGGGCGGCAGGAGCAGCGCGGCGTCCCAGAAGAACCGGGGGGCGCCCGTCGAGTTCCGGGCGGTGAGCACAGGTGTCCGCAGCAGCGGCTCGACCGACCAGTAGGCCCCCTCGGGCGACCGCGGCTGGAGGACACCGGTGATCCGTACGGCGAGCGGCCCGCGCCCGTCGCGCGGCAGGTGCACCACCGAGCCGACCTTCAACGCGAGCTTCCCCGCGGTTTCGGCCGTGACCGCCGCCTCCACCTCGCCGTCGGTCGCCTTCGCGGGACCGGCCGGCAGACGACCGGCGCGTACGGAGGCGTGCCGGTCCAGGTCCGAGGGGGTGGCGAGGGTGAACTCCGGTGGCAGGCCGTCGGGCGCCGGGAGCCCCTTGCCGGTCGCCGGCAGGGGTTTCGTGGTCCGCATCCCGTACGACGACTGTCCCGCGTCGGCCCGTACCGGCTCGGGGAGCGCCCCGACGACCGCCCGGTGCAGGGAGCGCAGCGGCTCCGGGCCGACGTCCGTGTCCTCGGTGTCCCGGTCGGCCGGGACGGTCAGTTCGACGACGGTGTCGCGCGGGGCGGCGGTGGCGATCCGGTGGCGCAGCCCGTCGGTCTCGTACGCGTCGACGGCGCGCGGGAACGCGGCGGCGAGGAACGCCGTCACCGCCACGAGCAGGCCCAGGGCGACGGCGTCCCCGGGGAAGTGCCGCAACCGGGTCCGCACCCAGGGAGCGACAACAGCGGTCCGGCGCATGTCAGTTGCCTCCCTGGGCAGGGGCCTGGTGCCGCGGCGCCACGGCCGGGTCGTAGCGGCGCAGCGCGATCGCGGCCACCGTCAGCAGGGGCAGCGCCGCCACGGCGGCGAGCAGCAGGGCGACCCGGCCCGGCGGCAGCTCGACCAGGACGCTCGGCACGGGCCGCGTCGCCCGGCCGGTCAGCACCACCAGCGGCACGACCGCCCGGGTCAGTACGGCCCCGAGGGCGAGGCCCACCAGCAGCGCGATGCCGACGAGCAGCCCCTGCTCGGCCGCCACCAGCCGGGCGAGGCGGCGGCGCGGCGCGCCCAACGCCCGCAACACCCCGAACTCGGCGGCACGTTCCCGCAGCGACCCGGCCGCGCTCACCGCGAACCCCACCGCGGCCAGGGCCGCCGCGGCGACCGCCACCGCCATCAGTGCCGAACGCGGCCCCGCGCCCAGCGGGTCGCCCAGCAACTCGTCGGCCGCCTCCTCGCGCACCAGGACCCGCACCCGGTCGCTGTCGGGCCGGGCGCGCACCGCCGCCGCCACCTCGCCGGTCCGGCCGGGCACGGGCGCCAGCCACCACTCGGTGGGCGTGAGGGCGAGGCCGGTGCGGTTCACCGCGTCCAGGTCGACCAGCAGCGCGCCACCGCCTCCTTCGGCAGTGGTCGTCGGCAGGGCCCGTACGGTGTCGACGATCGTCACCCGCGTCTGCCGGCCCGCCAGCGTCACATCGAGGCTCTGCCCCTTCGCCGCCCCGGCGGCGTCCAGGAAGGCGTCCGTCGCGACCGCGGGCACCGCTTCCCCGGCCGCCGGACGCGGCACGCCCGCGCGGACCGTGAAGTGGTGCGGGTCGAAGCGCGGGTCGACGGCGGTGGCCCCCGTGCCGTACGCCAGTGTCAGCGGCGTGCGGGCGGAGGAAGTGACCGTCACCGGGCGGTGGCGCGCGGGATCCTCGCTGTCGGTCAGCCGCCCGCGCCAGGCGCCGAACGATGCCGGTACGGGCCGCTCGGTGCCGTCCGCCGCGACGGCCACCAGCCGCCCCAGCACGAACCGGTGGCGCTCGCCCTTCCCGTGGGGCAGCGGTCCGGACAGCTCCGCGCCGGTCAGGGTCACCGGGCCGGCCGGTCCGCCGGAGGCCGCGCCGAGGTCGGCGGTGCCGTCCTGGCCGACGGGCAGCCGGTAGGCGAGGCCGTGGCGGTCCTCCACCGTCACGGCGACGTCGACGGGCGCGCCGGCGCCCGCCGTCCGGGCGTCCACCCGCAGCCGTACCGTGCCCTCCGGCAGCGGGGCACCGGGCCGCGCCCGGTGTGGCGGGGCGATCGCGGCGAGCAGCCGGCCGGTCGAGCCGTCCGCCAGGTCCCCGCGCAGCAGCAGCCGTTCGCGGGCGCGGGCGGTGTCCAGCGCCAGCACGGTCGCCGAGCGGTCGCCCGGCAACTCCGTGACCGCCCGGTGGGCGGGTGCCGCGTCCCGTACCCCGGGCAGCCGCGCGTACGCCCCGGCCTGACCCGGATCACCGGCCCGGTCGTCCAGCACCCGGATCGAGGCGCCCGTGGCGAAGTCCGCCTGGTCGCGCTGCGAACGGTCCCACGACGCGCTCTGGCCGATCGCCAGCATGCCCATCGCCACGGCCGGCACCAGCAGCAGCACCGGCCCCGCGCCGCGCAGCGGGCGCCGGCTGAACTGCCAGCCCGCCAGCGCCACCGACAGTCCCCGCCCGCCCGCCGCGCGCCGTTCCGCCAGCCGGGCGGCGGGCGGCAGCAGCCGCAGCGTCAGCACGGTGCCCGCCAGCAGCGCCAGGGCCGGTGCCGCCACCAGCAGCAGATCGATGCTCAGAGCGCCCTCCCGCCCGCCGCTCAGCACCCCGCTGCCCGAAGCGGCCGTCCGGCGGTCCAGTTGCCAGTACGCCACCGCCGCGATCACCAGCAGCCCGATGTCCGCCCCCGCCCGCACCGGCCCCGGCAGTCGGCCGGCCCGCCCGCGCAGCAGCCGTACCGGACCGGCGGCGGCAGCGAGCGCCGGCGCCACCACGGCGACCGCGCAGGCCACCGCCACCCCGACGGCCACCGGCCACACCTGACCGGCCGGGGCCTCACCGAGCCGCAGCCCGATCCGGTCGAGCGCACTCCAGGAGGCGATCAGCCGCGTCAACGGCCCGGCCAGCAACGGCGCGACCACCGCGGCGGGCGCGGCCAGCAGCAGCGCCTCGGCCGCCGCGAGCCCGGCGATCCGTCGCGCCGAACCGCCCCGGGCCCGCAGCAGTTCGGTCTCGCCCGCCCGCTCCGTACCGAGCAGCCGGGCGACCAGCAGCAGCGTGTACGCGGCGAGCAGGACCAGTTGCAGGGCCACGATCATCAGCGTGGAGCGGGCGACGAGCAGTGCCCGCTCGCTCTCCCCGAGGACGGTCGGCAGCGCCGTACGGGCGGTCGCGGCGCCCGCGAAGGCCGGGTCGGCGGCGAGGGCGGCGGGACCGGCCGTCGCCGCCTCCCGCAGAGCGCCTATCCCGTCGGTGGTGAGCGTGCGGAAGTCGGCGGAGGCCAGCCAGGACGTCTCGTCGGTGCTGAGCCGGTCGGAGCCGAGCACGGCCGGGTCGGCGAGCAGCGGACCGTAGGTGGTGAAGACGACGGTGCGGACGCCACGGCCGCCGAGGGTGTCCAACTGCCAGTACGGGTCGGCGGGGTCGGCCGGCCGGTACAGGCCGGTGATCCGGACCGTCACCGGCTTCCCGCCGAGCCGGTCGGTGACCGTGAGCCCGTCCCCGGGTTCCAGCTTCAGCCGGTGGGCGGCGGCTTCGGGCAGGGCGGCCTGGACGGGGCCGGCCGGCGCGCTGTCCGGCCAGGCACCTCGGACCAGGTGCACGCGTGAGCGGTCGAGGGCCGCGAAGTGGGTGAGGTCGGGTTCGCCCGCCCGGGCGGCGGACGGCTGGAGGGCGCGGGGCAGCGCGTACGAACCGGAGCGCTCCAGGCGCCGCACGGTCACCGGCAGCCCGCCGAACGTCTCACGCGCCCCCTCCCGGGCGGCCTGGTCGGCCGCTTCGCGCCGCTCCGGCGGAACGTGGGCGGTGACGACGAGGGAGGCGGCGGAGGAGGCCCGGCCGTGCAGGGTGTGGCGGAGGGCGGCATCGCCGACGGAGCCCGAGAACGCGGCCAGCGCGGTGAGTACGGACGTGGTCAGCAGCACGGCGAGGAGGGCGGCGGCCAGGAGCAACCGGTGCGCGCGGACGCGCAGGAACACCAACCCGGTCACACAGCCCCCCACTACCGTCCGAACCTCTGAACCTCCGAACGTCCCAACGCCTGGACGTCTACGGATGCTTTCAGAGGGCACACGTCGAAGTGACCGCTTACGAGCGGACCTTGACTGGATCGTGACCGTTATCCGGCGCCGGAACACCGCCCTCCGTACGGTTCCGGATCGTTCAGTCGCCGCGCGGCACCCACCGGTGCGTGAACCTGGCCGCCAGCAGGCCGCCCCCCACGGTCGCCGCCGCGCACACCGCGACCGCCACCGCCAGCCCGCCGCCGAGCAGCCCGAGGGGCGAACCCCCCGACGGGGAGAGGAAACCGAGGTTCACCCCGGCGAGCAGCCCCGCGAACAGCGCGGCCAAGCCCAGCGCGCACATCATCGGCACGCCCATGCCCCACCACGCGACCCGCAGATGGAACCGCGCGCCCGAGGTGTACCCGGCCAGCGGCCGCAGCTCGTCGGCCCGGTCGAGGAAGGCGTGCAGCAGCCCGGCCGCTCCCGTGAGGGCGAGCAGCAGGAACCCGAGGGCCGCCACGAGCAGCACCCAGTCCGCCTGCCGGGCGCGGGCCTGGCCGCCGATGACGTTGCCGTCCCCGGGGACACCGACGTGCGGGAGCGGCAGCGTCGCCCGGGCGGCCCGCTCGGCACGTTCACGTCCCTCCGGTCCACTCGTCAGGACGACGAAGGGCCCCTGTTCCTTCAGCAACCGTGCCCCGGAACCGGACGCCTGGACATGGACGAGGCCGAAGCCCATCCAGCGCAGGGCCTCCGTACGGGGCGTGCGCTCGCGGTAGACCTCGTGCGCCGGCACGGCCCGTCCGCGCGGGCAGGAGCGCAGGGCGCCCAGTGCGGCCAGGTCGCCGCAGTCGCCGCGGAGCACGGGCGGCCCGGTACCGGGCGTACCGCCGCCCGACACCACGCGCAGCACCCGGTCCCCCGGGGACAGGGCGGCCACGAACCGGGCGTGTGCCCGCTCGTCCGCGGGCGCGCTGCGGACCTCCAGGAGCCGGTCGTCCAGACGTTCGCCGAGCACGGTGGCGTTCCTGGCCTCGTTCGTCAGGTCCGTCACCATCACCATGGCCTGGGCCACCAGCCCCAGCATGACGACGAGGGCCGCCCCCGCCCGCGCGATCACCGCGGGATGCGCGGCAGCCCAGCGCCCGCCGACCAGCCTCGCCGGGTCCCCCGTGCCGCGCCCGGCCAGCCGGACGGAGCCCCGGGCCGCCGCCCGCCCCAGGAGCGGGGGCAGCCCGACGAGGGTCAGCGTGGTGCCCAGGACGAAGAGCTGCGTACCCATCGCCTGGCCCGCCGCCGCCCCGGAGACCACCGCCAGGGCACCGATTCCGCACAGGACGCCCGGCCAGGCCGACGGCAGGGGCCGCGCGGCGCGGGGGCGCCCGGACCCGGCGGGGCGCACCCGCAGGTGCAGCGCGGCGAACAGCAGACACAGACCGGCCCACACCAGGACCAGGGCGAGCGGGAACTGCCACCGCAAAGGCGCCAGGTCGGCGGCCGACACCTCGTAACCGGTCAACGGCAGCCGGCCGCCGGTCAGCGTGAGGGCCACCAGGGGTACGCCCGCGAGCACGGCCCCTGCCCCCAGCGGGCGGACGCACTCACCGGCCGCGATCCTCGCGCGTACGGAACGCCCGGCGCCGATCGCGTACAGCACCGCCAGCCGCCGGTCCCGCTGCCGGGCCCCGAGCCGTGAGGCGACGATCAGCAGGACGGCGACGGGCAGCCCCAACTGGGGGGCCAGCAGCCAGTAGAGGTCGGTCTCGGGCCGGTCGAACGACTGGCTGAGGAAGTACCCCGGCTCGGGAGGCCGTTGCGTCCCGAAACCGGTGACCCCCAGCGTCGTCTCGTACCCCTGGATCCGTACGCCGGCCGGCGGGCGGACGTACACGAAGAGCTCTCCCGCGTCGGCCAGTCCCCCTTCCGAGACCGTGCCGGCGAGCCTGCCGTACCGGGTGGCGGCCGGCGGCATGACGTCGAGCAGCGCCGGTGACACGAACGCCTCTCCCGGGTCCGGCCAGCGGGACAGGCCGGGCGGCAGCGGCGCGGACGGGACGGCGGGCTCGATGGACACCACCGAGAAGTCCCGGTCCCGCCAGCTGTCGTCGCTCTGGCTCCACCAGGCGGCCGGCCGCACACCCGGAGAGGCAGCCACGGGCACCCGGGCCGAGATGCGTGCGTCCCGCCCCTCGTACACCGCGTGGACCGTCTGCACGCTCCACACCAGCAGCGCCGCCGCCATCCCGGTGAGGACCAGGCACAGCACCTGGACGGTCAGGCGCGGATCACGCCGCCGGGCCGTCCCGGCCGAGGCGCGGCGGCCGATGGCGAACAGGTGCGCGGTCGCACCACGGCGCCGGGGGCGGCTCATACGCCGGGCCCGGCTCATGCGCCGGCCGCGGTGGTGTCGGTGGTGTCCGTCGTCTCGTGCAAGACGCAGTCCCTCAGAGCGAGTTGCCGGTCGGCGTAGAAGGCGACCACCGGATTGTGCGTGACGACGACCAGCGTGCAGCCGTACTGGACGGGCAGCCCGAACAGCAGCGCGCAGACGTCGTCCGCGGCGCGCTCGTCGAGCGCCCCGGTCGGCTCGTCGGCGAGGATCAGCGGCGGCCGGGTCGACAGCGCGCGGGCCACCGCCACCCGCTGGCGCTCCCCGCCGGACAGCACGCCCGCGGGCGAGTCCGCCACCGCCCCGACGCCCAGCTCGCGCAGCAGCCGCTGGGCCGTCCCGTACGCCTCCCGGCGGCCCTTCCCGGCGATCAGCAGCGGCAGCGCGGCGTTCTCGACGGCGCTCAACTCGGGCAGCAGCTCACCGAACTGGTAGATGAAGCCGAGGGTCTTCAGCCGCCACGCCGCCGCTTGGGCGGGCCGCAGCGCGGCGGTGTCGGTGCCGCACACCCGGATCGTGCCGGCCCCGGGGCGGTGCAGCCCGGCGAGGCAGGACAGCAGGGTGGACTTGCCACTGCCGCTGGGGCCGGTGACGGCGACGGACTCGCCGGCGTGGGCGGTCATGGCGGCGTCGCGCAGCAAGGTGCGGCCGCCGAGCTCGCAGGTCAGACCGGAGACCGTGACGGTGGGTGCAGCCATGGCGGTCAGGGGTGCCTCTTCCAGCCGGAGCACGCGTCGGTCACCAGCGGGCGGTTCTCGCACGTCTGCAGGGTGTAGATCGAGTACGTACCGGTGGTGGAGGTCTTGCAGTAGCCGTTCGTCTCCTCCATGCGCACCACGGTGTCGGGCGTGGTCCGCTTGAAGTTGACGTAGACGTTGAAGCCGTCGTACTCCCGGTCGCAGACCCCGGCGTGCTTGTGGTCCCTGCCGATGTAGCCGAAGTCCTCGCCCTCGTAGACGTAGAAGGTGTCACCGAAGGCGGTACCGGCCCCGAGCAGCGCCGAGACCGTCGCGATCGCCACGGCACCCAGCCGCATGGTCCTCCGTCGCACGTTGCACCTCCACAAGACGAGGGGCACCCGCCCAGTGCGGATGCCCGTTCGATGTGTTGCGGCTGTGAACTTAGGGGGTCGAGGTGCCCAGGGGGACCTGCTGCGGCGGAGTTGGCCGGAACCTTTTCTGTCACTTGACGGTCACGGAACGTGTGCGGGACTCAGTCGGGCGTGTTCACCATCGACGCGGCGGCGTAGGTGAGGTAGTTCCACAGCGTCCGTTCGTGCTCCTCGGACAGGCCGAGCTCGTCGACCGCCGCCCGCATGTGCTTCAGCCAGGCGTCGTGCGCCGCCCGGTCCACGGTGAAGGGCGCGTGGCGCATCCTCAGACGCGGGTGGCCGCGGTTGTCGCTGTAGGTGCGCGGGCCGCCCCAGTACTGCATCAGGAACAGCACCAGCCGCTCCTGGGCCGGGCCCAGGTCCTCCTCCGGGTACATCGGCCGCAGCAGGGGGTCCTCGGCGACCCCTTCGTAGAAACGGTGGACGAGGCGCCGGAAGGTGGGCTCGCCGCCGACCTGCTCGTAGAAGGTCTGCTCCTGAAGCGTGCCGCGCGGGATCTCATTCACGACTCCATCGTCTCAGACGGACCGGCCGAGGACCCGGGCCCTAGGACCGCCGGGGCCACTCGCCAGCGGTCCCCACGGGCAGCAAAGTGGAGATATGCGCACACAGCGAGAGGATCCGTTCGCCGGGGCCGCCGCCGAGGCGCGGCGCGAACTCGTGCGGGAGATCGCCGCCGGAGGGGACCTCCAGGACCCGGCCTGGCGGGCGGCGTTCGAGGAGGTGCCGCGGCACCTGTTCGTGCCGTACTTCTACGTGGGGGTCATGGGGGGATACGAGCGGCTGTGGTGCGGGGACCCGGATCCCGGCCGGCGGAGGCGGTGGCTGGAGGGCACCTACCTGGACCGGCCGCTCGCCACGCACGTACGCGACGGGGAACTGGTCTCGTCCGCCAGCCAGCCGTCCCTGATGGCCGGAATGCTGCACGCGCTGGAGCTGCGGGACGGCGAGAGCGTCCTGGAGATCGGCGCCGGGACCGGGTACAACGCGGCGCTCCTGGCGCACCGACTGGGCGACGAGCGGGTGACGACCGTCGACCTGGACGAGGACATCACGGAGGCGGCCCGCGCCCACCTGGAGGCGGCCGGGTACCACCCGGCCGTGATCACCGGCGACGGAGCCCTCGGCTGCCCGCAGCGGGCACCGTACGACGCGGTCGTCGCAACCTGCGCCGTGGCCTCCGTACCGCCCGTGTGGCTCGCGCAGTGCCGGCCGGGCGCCCGCATCCTGGCGCCGCTGTCCACGGGGCTGATCCGGCTGCGGGTGCGGGACGCCGAGCACGCGGAGGGCCGGTTCCTCCACACGTCCGCGTACTTCGTGCCGCTGCGCGGCGGGGCCCCGCCGGCGCCCGTGGTGCACACGGGCGGCCTGCCCCGGCGCGCCACCGACAACGAGCTGTTCCGCTTCCTGCTGGCGCTCACCGCGGGCAGCCTAGACCCGCACGAGGCGTACTCGCTGTGGCAGCGCGAACGGCGTCCCGTGCGGGAACGGTTCGGCGTGACGATCAGCGGCGAGCACCAGTGGGCCTGGCTGGACGACCCCGAGGGGCCCTACAGCTGGCCCCTCGGCACCGCGTCCGGCTAGGCCTGGCCCCGGCGGATGGTGATCGTCGTCCAGGCGCCCACATGGACCCGGTCGCCGTCCTTGAGCGGGACGGGGACATAGGGCTGGATCGGGTCCTCCGCGCCGTTGAGCGTGGTGCCATTGGTGGAGTTCTGGTCGACGACCGCCCAGGTGCCGTCGGGCTGCTGCACCAGCACCGCGTGCTGGTGCGAGACGCCCGGGTCCTCCGGCGGTACGGACAGGTCGATGTCCGGGGCCTCGCCCGTGGAGTGCCGGCGGCGGCCGATGCTGACCTGGTTGCCGGAGAGCGGCAGGCGCTGTTCCGGGGAGTACGCGGGCAGGTTGAGGCCCGCGGCCTCGGGGCCGCTGCGCTGCATCATCGCCATGAAGTACTCACGGTCGGGCGCGACCACCGCCGTCCAGCCGGCGGGCGCCGCCTGGTACTGGGGAGGCTGGGGCGCCTGGGGCACGTGCGATCCCTGGGGGCCGTGGGACGCCTGCGGCCCCTGCGGTCCCTGGTGCGTCTGCGGTCCTTGGTGTGTCTGCGGCCCCGATTCGCGCGGGCCTTCGGGCTGCTCGGGGCGCGCCGGAGGCTGGGGCGCGTGAGGCTGCGGGGGCTGTGGATGCGGCTGGGGCTGGGCGTGCGGCTGCGGTGCATGCGGCTGCGGTGCTTGGGGCTGCGGTGCTTGCGGCCGCGAGGGCGGCGGCAGCATCCAGTCGTCCCCGCCACCGCCGGTCGGCTGCGGCGGGGGCGGCGGACCCGGCTGCCGGAACGCCTGCGGCGGCCGCGGCGGGCCGGGCGGCTGCTGGAACGCCTGGGGCACCGGCGGCGGACCCTGCGGGGAGCCCTGCGCCGGACGCTGGGGCGTCGACGGCTCGGGCGGCAGCGGCTCGGCCGGGCGGTTCATCTGCGACGGGCGGGAGCCCTGGTACTCGAACGGGTCCGGTGGGCGCGGCCCCTGCGGCTGCGACTGGAAGCCGGGCGGCAGGTTCAGCCCGGGCGGCGGGCCACCGGGGCCGCCGCCCGGACCGCCGGGACGGCCCTGGTTGCCGGGGCCCGGGGGCGGCGCGACAGGGGTGTACGAAGTCGCCGTGTTGGTCAGGAAGTTCCACCGGCACTCCTCGCAGAACGGCGCCATGGCCTCACGCGGAGTGCGGCACTGCGGGCACAGCTCCGCCTGGGCGGTGGCGTTCGGGTCACCGCCCGGGAAGCCGCCCGGTGCACCGGGGCCGGCGGGCCGGGGAGGCGGGCCGCCCGGGCCGGGGTAGCCGTACGCCGGCGGCGGCGGGGGAGGCGGCGGCGGAACGGCACCCGCAGGCGCGCCCGCCCCGGTCATGCGGTGGCCGCAGACCTCGCACCAGTCGTCGGAACCCGACTGGTGTCCGTTCGGGCAGGTCGGCATGTCGGCGCTTCCCCCTCTCCTCGTCCGGCCCCGCGGGCCGAGCAGATCGTGACCTATTTCTTTACGCGAACGGTCTTGGTGGAGCGCGTCTCGAGGGTCATCTCGTCCGCTTCCGCGACCTTCGCCTTCAGTCGCACAGTACCTGTCACCGCGTCGACCACGTCCACCACCTTCGAAAGGAGGTTCGCGGTGTCCGCGTTGCCGGAGGCGGCCGCCAGTTGCACGGCACGGCCGAGCTTCGCCGTCGCGCCGTCGAAATCTCCCGACTTGCGCGCATCGAGCCCTTGTTGGATGACCTGTGCCAGTTCGGCCTGGCCCGTGTAGTGCGCGACCTGGGGGTTGATGGAGGTGGAGGCCGCCATGTCGTCGGTCCACACCGCCCGTACCAGACCGTGCGACAGGGTCTGCGGCGTGCCGCCCGCCGGGTCGGGCAGGATGAGCGAGACCCGGGCGGCGAGCATCTCCTGGCCGATGCCGGCCTCCGGCACCCGGACGCACACGTGGTAGTCGCGGGACTCGTCGCCCCACGAGCCGGTCGGGTAGTCCCCGGCCCGCGGGCCCGCCTCCGTACGCCGGTCCGTCAGCTCCTCCACCGTCGGAGCCACCTGCTTGACGAAGACGATCTCCACCCCGACCGGTGTCCACAGGCGCAGGGCGACGTCGGCGACCTCCTTGCCCATCGCGTGCTCCATCATCCGCGTGAAGTCCGCGGCCAGGCCCGCCGGATCGGCGACGATGTCGGCCGTGCCGAGCAGCGCCGAGGCGATCCCCGTGACCTCCTTGACCTCCCAGTCCGTCCCCACCCCACGGGCGTCGCAGGTGAAGCGCCCGGCGCAGGCGTCGAGGGCCGCGCGCAGGTCCTCCGGCGACTCGTGCTCGTTGCGGCCGTCGGTGAGCAGGATGCCGTGCCGGATCGGTACGTCGGCGGTCGCCAGCAGCCGGTCGGCGAGCGTCAGCCACGTACCGATCGCGGTGCCGCCGCCCGCGCTCAGCCTGCGCAGCGCCTCCTTCGCCTGGGCCCGGGTGCGCGCGTCGGCGGTGGCCAGCCCGCCGCCGCCCGGATAGACCTCGCTCGCGACATGGGTGCCGGCGACCACCGCGAAGGCGACGCCGTCGCGCAGGGTGTCGATCGCGGCGGCCGTGGCGTCCCGCGCGTTGCGCATCTTCGTCGGCGGGTACTCCATGGACCCCGAGCAGTCGACCATGATCACGACGGCGGCGGTCGGCGCCTGCCCCGGTATGGACGAGGGGGAGACCGCCGCCCCGGTCAGCGGCATCCCTCCGCTGGTGCCGCCGCCCGTCGAGGTGACCGTGACGATCGCGTTGACCTCGCGCCCGCCCTCCGGCAGGTACTCGTTCTGGTACACGTCCACCGAGAACTGCGGCACGTTCGACTTGGAGAAGTTCGCCATCTGATCGGCTCCTCAGGACGTGGACTGACGCCCACAGCAACAGACGGAACGGAGTGGGGGGCTGGTCGTCGGGCGAAACGGTCAGGCCGATCCTGCCCCTTCGGGCGCCATGGCGAACGGCACGACGGCCACTGTTACGTTGTCGTGGCCGCCGCCGTCGAGCGCGTGCCCGACGAGGACCTGAGCGCTGTGCAGGGGCCGTTCGGCCGCGTCGGGCGGAAGCACCCGCGCCATCTCCTCCGCCGCCTCCGCGTAGTTCCACAGGCCGTCCGTGCACACCACGACGACACCGGGACGGTCCGGCTTGAACGCGGCGGTGTGCGGCTCCAGTTCGTACGCGTCGGCTCCCAGCCAGCCGGTGATGGCGTGGGCGCGCTCGTCCGCGTACGCCTCTGCCTCGTTCATCAGGCCCGCCGCCACCATCTGCGCGGCCCACGAGTCGTCCTCGGTGAGCCGTGCGGGCGGGCCGCTGCGGTCGTCCGGCACCCAGTAGGCGCGGCTGTCGCCGACCCAGCCGACCACCAGCAGGCCGCTCGCCACGACCGCGCCGACGAGCGTGCAGGCCGGCGCGTTCTGGTGGCGGTGCGGGTCGTGCTCCATGGCCCCCGCGTCCTGGCCGTCGGCGAGGGCGTTGACCGCCTCGGAGGCCGCGACGATCGCCTCGTGCATCGCCGCCTGCGGATGCGTACCGCGCGGCAGCGCCTCCAGCAGCGACTTATTGGCGGCGGCCGCGGCGGCCGCCGACGCCTCGTCGGGGCGGGTCGCCGACGACACCCCGTCGCAGACGATCGCGACCACGGCCGGCGAGCCGTCCGGCAGGGCCGTCGAGGACACGGCGTACGCGTCCTCGTTGCGGTGGTGGCGCAGCCCGCGGTCGCTGACGGCGGCGACCGCGCCGAGCTCCTCCTCCATGTGGTCGCGCTCACGCGGCTGCGCGTGCCCGCAGTTCTCGCAGTACCCCTCCGGATCCACGTGCCCGGCCCGGCAGGCCACGCACAGCCGGGTCCCGGCGGGTGGAGCCGCCGTGTGCTCGGCCGCCCGCGGATCGGGTGCGCCCACACCGCCCACCAGGGGCTCGGCCCCAGGGCCGCCGTCCGGTCCCGCCGCTCCACCGGCTCCCGGGGCGGACGCCCCGGCCTGCGGCGCGGCAGCGGCTGTCGGCGCGGTGCCGGGTGGTGCCCATGGCGGGGCCGTCGGCCCGGTCGCGGGTACGGCACCGGCTGCCGGCGCGGCGACCGGTGCGTGGCCCGCCGCATGCGGGCCCGCCGGTGCCGGCGCTCCGTACGCCTCCGGCGCGGGCGCCGCCCCGGAACCGGCCGCGTGCGCGGGCGCGCCGCTCGGAGCCGGTGGCGGTGCCGGAGCCGGTGCAGGGGCCTGAGCCGGTGCGGGCGCCGGGAGTTCGAAGTCCCCGGCGTCGTCCGCGGCGCGGGCGTCGAACCGTACCGCCGAAGGGGCCGTGCGGGGCTGATCCCCCGGCAGGCCGCCGACCGCCTGGTCCTGCCCGGGGGCGGCCGGGGCCGCGGGCCACGCGGCACCGCCCACGGGCGAGCCCATGACCATGGTCGGACGGTCCTGAGGCGGCGGCGGTACGGCCGACAGGTCGTACCCGCACGCACCGCAGAACAGATCACCCGACTCCAGCGGCTCCTCGCAGCTGGGGCAGGCGGACAGCTGGTGCCTCTGCGACATCAATCACACCCATGTCCGGGGGCGGAAGCGGTTCGCCCGCTCCACCATGTCGATCCTCTCCTCGCCGCGCTGAGCGAGCCGGGCGAGCACCCGGTAGGAGCGTTCCAGTCCGAGACGCAGGCCGCGCTCGTCCGGTTCGCTGCCCAGCAGCGGGGTCCGTGCGGTCCCCGCCCCTGGACTACCGGACATTACCCAGTCCAGCGCCTTGCCCAGCACCTCTGTGGACAACTGTTCGCGGCGCACCGCGTCCAGCCCGAACCGCTGTAGCGCGGACACCTGGTTCGCCGCCGCCGTCAGGTCACCGATCAACGGCTCGTGCGCGGAGCGGCGCCGCAGCCGGGCCCGTACGGCCGCCACGCGCGCGGCCGTGTAGTGGATCGACGCCTCGGGCACCGACTCCAGCGTATGAACGGCACCGGCCCGGTCGCCGGCGGCCAACCGGACCCTCGCCAGGCCGAACGCGGCGCTCACATGGCTCGGGTCCGTCGTCCACACCAGGCGGTAGTACTCGGCGGCGTTGTCCAACTGGCCCAGCACCTCGGCGCAGACGCCCAGCGCCAGCTTGGGCGCGGGCTCGCCGGGGAACGCGTCGTAGATCGCGTCGAACGACAGCGCGGCGTTCGCGTTGTCGCCCGTCGCCAGGGACGCGACCCCGCGGTACCAGACGACCCGCCAGTCGTCCGGATGCTGCGCCTCCAAGGTTTCCAACGCGCGGTGCGCCGCGCCCACTTCGCCCATTTCGAGGCGGGCGCGCAGCTCGCGCAGCCGCAGTTCGAGGGAGCTCGCCGGGGCGGTGTGCAGGGCGGCGATCAGCTCGGCGGGCGCGGCCGCCATCAGCCCGGCGAGGAACCCGGCGTTCGGGTCGGCGGTGTCGACGTGCGGCACGGGCAGCGCCAGCGCGGTGGCACGGGCGTCGAGCGGGGCGAGCAGCGGCGTGACGGCAGGGGCGGCCACCGCCGACCCCGTACGCGGCGGGGGGACGGCCGCCGTCGCGGGCCTCCGTCGAAGGCCCAGCCCCTTCGGGACCTCCCGGGCGCCCAGCACCGACACGTCACCGTCGTCGTCGGCGAACAGTTCCGTGTCCGTCACGCGCACTTCCGGGCCGAACAGCGTCGACAGGGCCGGGCGCGGACGGCCCGTCTGGAGGGCCACCACTTCCCGCAGCACGCCCGTCAACTGCTCGGCCATCTCCTGGGCCGAGGCGAACCGGCGCGCCGGGTCCGGGTCGGTCGCCCGCACCAGGAGCCGGTAGAACGACTCGTACGTCCGGAACACGTCGATGTTGTCCGGGTCCGGCAGGGAGTCCACGAACACGTTCGTGTACCCCTGGAAGTCGAACGTCAGCACCGCCAGCGTCCGCGCCACCGTGTACAGGTCGGACGCGACCGAAGGGCCGGCTTCCGCCACCTCCGGCGCCTGGTAGCCGACCGTGCCGTAGATGGCCGACTCGTCGTCGTCCATCCGCCGCACCGCGCCCATGTCGATCAGCTTCAGCTGGTCCTCGGTCTGGATGGCGTTGTCGACCTTGAAGTCGCAGTACAGCAGGTTCCGGCTGTGCAGGTGCCCGAGCGCCTCCAGCGCCTCGATGCCGTACGCGCACGCCTGCTCCACCGGCAGCGGGTCGCGCCGCCCGTCCGGTCCGCGCCGCTCGTTGGCGATGTCCTTCAGGGACTTGCCGCCGACGTACTCCATGACGATGTAGCCGTCGAGGGAGCCCGTCCGCTGGTCCAGGTGCTCCACGAAGTTGTAGATGCGGACGATGTTGGAGTGCTCGATCTCGGCGAGGAACCGCCGCTCCGAGATCGCCGCCGCCATCGCGTCCTGGTCACCGGTGTCCAGCAGGCCCTTGAGGACCACCCACCGGTCGGAGACCGCCCGGTCCACGGCGAGATAGATCCAGCCCAGCCCGCCGTGCGCCAGGCACCCGGCCACCTCGTACTGGCCGTGCACCACGTCCCCCGCGCGCAGCTTCGGCACGAACGAGTACGGGTGCCCGCACTTGGTGCAGAACCCCTCCGTACGCCCCGGCCGGTCACCGCGCGCCCGCCCCACCGGCGCACCGCAGTCGGACCGCGAGCAGAATCGCTTCCGCTCCGGCACCTCCGGGTTCGCCATCACCACCGACCGGGGATCGGGGCGCGGCACCGCCGGGATCGACACCAGCCCCGCGCCCAGCCTGCCCCGCGCCGACTGTCCGGTGGACGAACCGGAACTGCGCACCGACACCGACCGGGACGACCCCGTGCCGCCCGACACCGAACGGGACAGCCGCCCGGATACCGACCGCCGCGACGACCGGGAAGAGCGCCCCGACGACCGGGAGCTGCTGCTGGACCCCTTCCCGCCGCCCGCGATGCCCGTCGGCGGCGACGACACCATCCCCGACGGTGAGACGACCGGCGCCAGACCGCATGTGTCGCAGTACAGCTCACCGCCGCCCATGTCCTCGTACGAGCCCTCACAGCCGGGCCGCTGACACGTCTTCACTGGCTCCCCCTACGGTCCACGGGACCCGGCCCCGACAGGACTTCCGCGGCCGCCCGCTGATAGCGCAGCACCGCCTGCTCGGCGACCCGCAGGTCGCACGGGGCGCTCCACAGCATCCGGCGTGCCGCGTCGTACCGCTCGATCAGCAGCGGATCCTCCGCCATGCCGTGCCGGGTGACCTTCGCCTTGTACGCGTCGAGCCGCCCGCGCAGCTCCGCCCGGACGGCCAGCGGCGCGGTGACCGCCGTCAACTGCTCGCGCGCCCGCAGCAGTTCGTCCTCGGCCTCCCGCTCCAGCGCCTCCAGCAGCGGCGACAGCCGGTGCCACTGGGCGTGGCGGCGGTACTCGGCGGCCGTCGCCAGCCGCTCCTGGAGCGCGGTCGGCGGACCGCTCACCACCGGCACCTCGGAGGCGGCGATCTTCGCCAGGACCTCGCCCCTGGCCGCCCGCGCCTCGGCGAGCGTCCGGTCGGCGCGCGAGAGGACGTCCCGCAGCCGCAGCAGCCGCGCCTCCGAGTCCTGCCGGACCTGGAGCACCGCCTCGATCTCGCGGCGCACGTCCTCCAGCGCGCGGGCCGCCCGGTCGTACCTGTCCGTGTCGGGCCGCCCGCCACCGGGCGCCGAACTGCCCGCCGCGGGGCGCCAGAACGCCAGCGGGTCGGTCACCACCTGCGCCCGCAGGGTGGCGAGCTCGTGCGTGATGGACTCCAGGTCGTCCCCGGCCGGGTGCTCCCCGGGCCGTACGCCCACCGAGTGCGCCAGCGAACGGGTGCGGTGCAGCTCGGCCGCCAGCAGGTCTATCCGCGCGGGCAGCGCGGACCACACCGCGTCCGCCGTGACCACCGTGTCGAGCGAGCTCGCGTACAGCTCGTTCATCCGGTCCACCAGCCGCTCCAGCGTGAACCGCTCGGCCAGCTTGGCCGACGTGCCCGACACCGTCACGCTCTCGCCGCGCAGCCGCTCCGTCAGCTCGGCCAGCTCCTCGCGGCCGGGCCACCGGCGCCGGGCGCGCACCTCACGGGCCTCGTTCAACGCCGCGGTGTACGCGTCGAAGTACGTCCACAGCAGGGTGATCGTCTGCTCGGTGGTGGCCCAGCGGTCCTTGGTCGTGCCGGTCAGCTCGGCGCCTTCGAGGAGCCGGCGGCCCGCGTGGTCCTGGAGGGCGAGCAGCGAGTCCTCGACCGCCTTGTGCTCCGCCCCGAGCCGCGCCAGCGCACGGTCCACCTCGTCCCGGTCCATCACCGGCCCAGGGGGTCCCGTGACGCCCATCGATCACCTCTCCACTCGTACATGCCGGATCAGCAGGTCAGTTGATGCGGTACTTCGGTGCCGGCGGCCCGGTTATGCCGGGCAGGACGGTGCTCAGCCAGGTGTTGTACGCCTTCATCCAGGGTCCCTTGCGGTAGTCGACGAGCACCTGGTTGACCCGCCGCACCAGGTCGTCGTTGCCGAGCTTGGCGGCGACGCCGTAGTACTCCGTCGTGAACGGCTCGCCCTTCAGGGTGACGGCCGGGTCCTGCGCCGCCTGGCCGGCGGCCAGCGCGTTGTCCGTCACGACCGCGTCCACCTCGCCCATCTGGAGCCGCACCAGGCAGTCCAGCTGGTTGGGCACGGTGTGGATGTCCTCGTCCTCCGGCAGGCCGTCGTGCGCGTCCTTGAAGACGGCGCCGAACGACTGCCTCTCCAGCGCCTCGTACGCCGTCGAGCCCTCGGCCGAGCAGACCCGCTTGCCCTTGAGGGAGGAGTCGTACCCCTTGACCGGGGAGTTCTCCGGTGCCAGGACCTGCTGCCCGGCCTGGAAGTAGGCGGTGGAGAAGGCGACCTGCTTGATGCGGCTGCAGTTGATCGTCATCGTCCGCACCACCAGGTCGACGGTGCCGTTCTCCAGGGCGGCGATCCGCTGGTTGGTGGGGATGGCGCGGAAGATGACGGCGTCCCGGCTGCCGAGGATGTCCTCGGCGATGGCCCGCGCGAGGTCGATGTCGAAACCTTCCAGCCTGCCGGTCGCCGGGTCGCGGTACCCCCACCGGTAACTGTTCTGGTCCACGCCGACGACAAGCTTGCCGCGTGTCTTGATGGCGTCGATGGACGGCCCGTCCGCGGCGGACGGCGGGAGGGAGGCCTCCGGGTCCTCGCACGTGTCGGCCTTGGCGGGCAGGACGCTGCCCGCTCCGGACACCTGGGCGGAGCCCAGGCCGCTCCGCGACAGCGGCACCAGGGTCAGCGCGGCGGTCAGCCCGCACGCCACGGCCATCGCCGCGACCCCGCCCCACCCCCGCAACCGCCCGGCGGCCCCTCGGCGCGCCGAGCCGCGGCGCGCCGCCGGGCCGGACCCGCGCCGTCCCACGCCCGGGGGCCGGCCCCCGGCACTGTGCGCCGCGGCCGCCACGCCGCGCCCCGCGCCGGTGCCGGTGTCGGGATGGCCGCGCCGGGCCGCCGTCGTGCCGTGACCCGCCGCCGTGCCGGCGCCGGTGCCCGCGGCAGCGCCGGGATCAGCAGTGCCGTTCGTGCCGGGGGCGGCGCCCGACTCAGCGGTGCGGGTCGTACCGGTGCCGTGCCCCGCGCCCGTGCCGGGGGCGGCGCCTGTGGCCGCGTCGGGGTCAGCGGGCTCGGCGGGATCGGCGGGTTCGTGAGGGGCCGGGGCGCCCCCCAATGCGCCGTCGGGACCGGAGGCCGCAGCGTGGCGTACCGGATCGGCGGTGGACGCGCCGAGCGGTCCGTCCGTGTCGCCGGCCGCCCGCGGCGCCGCGTCGTCGTTGTCCTTCATCGTGCCTCCCCTCGCCCTCACCGGTACTCCGACAGCCGGCGGTTGATGCCCATGATGGCCCCGGCCGCGCCCACCACGGCCAGGGCGGCCGCCCCGACCGGCAGGCCGGTCAGTGCGCCGCGCCCGTCCTCGGCGGCCCGGGTGAACTCGCCCTGTTCATGGTCCAGGGCTTTCTCCAGTGCCGCGTCCACTTCGTCGAAGGACTCCCCGGTGGAGTTCTCGGCGCCGATCACCTTGGCCAGCGCGCCGTTGTAGTCGCCGCCGTTGTCCATGTCACGGGCGGCCTTGTGCCGCTTCTTCCACTCGGCCACCCCCCGTGCGGCGTCCGAGACCGGTCCGTCACCCGCGATGTCGTCGGCGAGCCGGTCCGCCTCGTCCAGCGCGGCGGTCAGCCCGCCCATGCCCGTGCCGTAGTCGGTCTCGTACTTGTCGCTCTTGCCGTCCTCGGTCAGCACCGCACCGCGGGCCACCAGGGTCAGGTTCTCGTTGGCGCGGGCCTTCAGGGAGTTGATCCGTGCCTCGTTCAGCACCTTGAGCGAATCCTGGCCGTGCGCCTTGGCCTCGTTCAGCTCCGCCCGGGCCACCGTGTGCCCGACCGCCAGCCACAGCAGCACCACCGTGGACGCGGCCGTGGCGGCCAGCAGGCCGTGGTTGAACACCCGGTTCGTGCGCAGGTACGTGCGGCGCTGCGCCCACAGGAGGGCGGCGAGGACCACGATCCCCGTGCCGAGGGACAGGAACGGCCACATCCGGGCGTCCCGGTCGTCCTGGCCGAGCCGTGCGGTCTCCGCCTCGTACAGCCGCTCGGCGGCGGGCAGCAGCCGGGTGCTCATCTGCTGGTTGGCGTACCGCAGATACGCCCCGCCCAGCGGCAGGCCCTGCCGGTTGGCCGCGCGGGCGCGCTCCACCAGCCCCGTGTAGCGCGGCAGGTACTCATTGAGGGTGGCGATGTCCTGGGCGGACCGCGAGGAACCGTTCGTGTTCGCCGCGGCCTTGACGATCAGCCGGGACGCGGTGGTGATGTCCTCCTCGTACCGCTCGCGCACGGCGGCGGGCTCCTGCGCGCCGGCCAGGAAGCCGCCCGCCGCGGCCGTGTCGGCGTCCGCCAGCGAACGGTAGATGTCCGCCGCGTCCGCGCTCAGCGGCTGACTGCGGCTCACCACGTCGTCGGCCGCGGCCGCCCGGTCGGAGATCTCGAACGCGGTGACCGCCCCGAACGCCACGACCAGCGACGCCAGTACGGCACCCAGGATCCGCAGCCGGCCGGGCTCGGTCGTGGCGGCGGCACGCAGCCGCGCCACACCCTCGGCCCACGCCCCCCGCCCGGCGGGCGGCCCCGCCGGTGGCGGTGGCGGCGGTGGCGGCACCACGGGCGCGCCCGGCGCAGGTGGCGCGCTCGGCGCGGCCGGCGCATCCGGTGCGTATGTCACGTGACCTCCCCCTCGGTCGCTCACCGCAGTATGGCGGGAGGGGCCGGTGTTCACACCAGGCTTGACTCGATCTTGTTGTTATCGTGCCCGCAGCCCCGCTCGCACCACCCTTCGAACCCCCCACCTGTATACGCTGCGCGGCCCCGCCCGGTTCCCCGCCCCGCTCGTCCCCGACGGTCTCAACGGGGCTCCAGCGCGGGTTGCGCCATGAACCGCGGCCGCGTCCCGTGGTGCGGCTGCGCGGCGTGCACCAGGAACGGGTGGCACAGGTACACATCGCCCGGACGTCCCGTGGCGTGCACGACCTTGCAGCGCTCGGCCCCGCGAGCGGTGGTTGGCGTGGTGGCCCGGCTCGGCGGCGGGCCCGTCCGGCAGGTGGCTGCCCTCGATGTGCCACCCCGCGTCGTCCGGTTCCTCCTCGTGCGGGAACCGCAGCGGGAACGAGCCGAGGACCGTGCGCGGCACCCACCTCCCCGGCCCCACCAGCAGGTCGAACGCCTCATGCAGGACGGGTGTGTTGGCGGCCCGCCGGAACGGCTCCTGGCCCATGCCCCACACCCAGTGCACCCTATTTCGTACCCTGCCGGTAATGCGCCCGCAGCCGCGTGTGGGCCTCGGCGGGCGCCCCGGCGTGGTCGAGGCCCAGCAGCGCCGCGCCCAGTACCGGGGGCTCGGTCACCACCTGGAGGGCGGCCTTCGGGGCCTTGACGGCCAGCAGTTCGGCGATCCGCCCGTTCAGCTGCGGGTGCCGGGCCGCCAGGATGCTGCCGCCCAGCAGCACCGGGACCTCCTCGTCCAGCAGGCCGAGACGCTCCAGGGCGACCGTCGCCAGAGCGACGACCTCCTCCGCCTGGCGCTCCACCATCGACCGGGCGACCGGGTCGCCCGCGGCGCTCGCCGCGAACAGCACCGGGGTCAGCTCGTGCCGCCGCTCGGCCGGGATCCGCCCCAGGTGCAAGGCCTCGACCAGCGCGTACACCGAGTCCAGGCCGAAGTGCGCGGGCAGGGCCCGGGCCAGCTCCGTCGGCTCACCGCGCCCGTCCTCCGCCCGGGCCGCGAACCACATGGCCTCCTCCGCGAGCCCGGAACCCCCGCCCCAGTCACCGGAGATCCGCCCGATCGAGGGGAAGCGCGCGGTGCGCCCGTCCGGCAGCATGCCCACGCAGTTGATCCCCGCGCCGCACACCACCGCGACGCCGCGCGGCTCGTCGACGCCCGCCCGCAGGATGGCGAACGTGTCGTTGCGCACCTGGACCGTCCGCCCCCACGCGCGCGCGTGCAGGGCGGCCGTAAACTCCGCCTCCTCGGCGGGGAAGTCGGCGTTGGCCAGACACGCCGACACATGCCGTACGCCGTCGACGGCCAGGCCCGCGGACGCCAGCGCCTCGTGGACGGTGGACTCCAGGACGTCGAGCGCCGCCCCGGCCCCCGTCCGCTGTGGCTGGAAGCCGGGACCGCGCGCCGAGGCCAGGACCGATCCGTCCTCACCGACGAACGCCACGTCCGACTTGCTGTTGCCCGCGTCGATGGCGAGGACGGCGGCCGTTACGCCCACGCCAGGTGCTCCCGGTTGCGGGCGATCAGCCGGTCGGTCAGCCCCTCGGCCATCGCGTACTGGCCGATCAGCGGGTGCGCCAGCAGCGCCCTGAACACCCGGTCGCGCCCGCCGCGCAGCGCCGCCTCCAGCGCCAGGTCCTCGTAGGCGGTCACCTGGGCGACGAGCCCCGCGTACAGCGGATCGAGTTCGGGCACGGCCACGGGCGAGGCGCCCGAGGCGTCCACGGCGGCCTGGACCTCGATCACCGCGTCGTCCGGCAGGAACGGCAGCGTCCCGGCGTTGTACGTGTTGACCACCTGCGTCCCCGGGGCGGACCCGCCCAGCAGCGCCGCCGCCAGGTCCACCGCCGCCTCCGAGTAGAAGGCCCCGCCCCGCTCGGCGAGCAGTTCCGGTTTCTCGTCCAGCGTGGGGTCGCCGTACATCTCCAGCAGTTTGCGTTCCATCGCCGCGACCTGGGACGCCCGCGACGGTTTGGTGCGCAGCTCCTGGACGACCTCGTCATGGGCGTAGAAGTACCGCAGGTAGTACGAGGGGACGACGCCCAACCGGTCGAGCAGGGCACGCGGCAGCCGGAGGTCGTCGGCGATGGCGTCCCCGTGCTCGGCGAGCAGCTTCGGCAGTACGTCCTCGCCGTCCGGCCCGCCGAGCCGCACCCCGCGCTCCCAGGTGAGGTGGTTGAGCCCGACATGGTCCAGGTGCACCGCGCCCGGCTCGACGTCCAGCAGCCTCGCGAACTTCCGCTGGAAGCCGATGGCCACGTTGCACAGCCCGACGGCCCGGTGCCCTGCCTGGAGCAGGGCCCGGGTGACGATCCCGACCGGGTTGGTGAAGTCGATGATCCACGCGCGCGGGTTGGTCCGGCGTACGCGCTCGGCGATGTCGAGCACGACCGGCACCGTCCGCAGCGCCTTCGCCAGGCCGCCCGCGCCGGTCGTCTCCTGCCCGACGCAGCCGCACTCCAGCGGCCACGTCTCGTCCTGCTGCCGGGCCGCCTGTCCGCCGACGCGCAGTTGCAGCAGGACGGCGTCGGCGCCGTCGACACCGGCGTCCAGGTCGGACGTGGTCGTGATGAGCCCGTCGTGTCCCTGCTTGGCGAAGATCCGCCGGGCCAGCCCGCCGACCGGCCCCAGGCGGTCGGCGGCCGGGTCGACGAGAACCAGTTCACTGATCGGGAGGGTGTCGCGCAGCCGCGCGAACCCGTCGATCAGCTCGGGGGTGTACGTGGAGCCGCCCCCCACAACAGCCAGCTTCATACCCTTCTAGCCCTTCACTCCGGTCAGTGTGACGCCCTCGACGAACGCCTTCTGGGCGAAGAAGAAGACGAGGATCACGGGGGCCATGACCAGCACGGTCGCGGCCATGGTCAGGTTCCAGTCGGTGTGGTGTGCGCCCTTGAAGGACTCCAGGCCGTAACTGAGGGTCCAGGCGGCCGGGTTCTCGGAAGCGTAGATCTGCGGCCCGAAGTAGTCGTTCCATGCGGAGAAGAACTGGAACAGCGCGACGGCCGCGATGCCCGGCTTCGCCATGGGCAAAACCACCCGGAGGAGTGTGCGCAGCTCGCCGCAGCCGTCGACCCTCGCCGCGTCCAGGTACTCGCCCGGCACGGTGAGGAGGAACTGCCGCAGCAGGAAGACGGAGAACGCGTCACCGAACGCCATCGGGATGATCAGTGGCCACAGCGAGCCGGACAGGTCCATCTGCCTGGCCCAGAACAGGTACATCGGGATGATGACCACCTGCGGCGGCAGCATCATCATGGAGACGACCAGCATCAGCGCGAGCCGCTGCCCCCGGAAGCGGAACTTCGCGAGCGCGTACGCGACGGGGACCGACGACACGACCGTCAGCAGCGTGCCGAACCCGGCGTACAGCAGGGTGTTCTTCCACCAGGTGAGGAAGCCGGGGGTGTTCCACACCCGCCCGTAGTTGCCCCACTCCCAGGTGTCGGGTGTGAGGTCGCGGGTGAGGGCCTGCTGGTCGCTCATGAGCGAGGTGAGGAAGAGGAACACGAACGGCAGCACGAAGAACAGCGCGGCGGCGACGCCCAGCGCGTGCACGGCGATCCAGCGCAGCACCGCCTTGCGGCGGGCCGTGCGCGCGGCGGGCGTGACCTTCAGGGGCGTTTCGAGCGCGTGGGTCATGGCGGTCAGTCACCCACCTGTACGAGGCCGCCGCGCCGCCGCATCAGCAGCACCGTGAAGGCCATGGCCAGCGCGAACAGCACCAGGGCGATGACACAGGCCGATCCGTAGTCGAAGCGCTGGAAGCCGAGGTTGTACACGAGCTGCGGCAGGGTCAGCGTCGACTTCTCGGGGTAGCCCGGCTCGAACTGCTGGCCGCTGTTGCCGATGACCCCGGAGGCGACCTTCCCGGCGACCAGGGGCTGTGTGTAGTACTGCATGGTCTGGATGACCCCGGTGACCACGGCGAACAGCACGATCGGGGAGATGTTCGGCAGCGTGACGTACCGGAAGCGCTGCCGGGCCGACGCCCCGTCCAGCTCGGCCGCCTCGTACTGCTCCTTCGGTACGTCGAGCAGGGCGGCCATGAAGATGACCATCAGGTCGCCGACGCCCCACACCGCGAGCACGGTCAGCGCGGGCTTGGACCACGCGGGGTCGTTGAACCAGCCGGGGGCCGGCAGGCCCAGGTCGGCGAGGATCGCGTTGACCGGGCCCGTACCGGGGTTGAGCAGGAAGACGAAACCGAGGGTGGCGGCGACCGGAGGGGCCAGGTAGGGCAGGTAGAACAGGGTCCGGAAGACCCCCGCCCCCGTCTTGATCCTCGTGATCAGCAGCCCGACACCGAGTCCGAAGACGACCCGGCAGGTGACCATGACGACCACCAGCCACAGCGTGTTGGCCATCGACGGCCAGAAGGCCGGGTAGTCGGCGAAGACGTAACGCCAGTTCTCCAGGCCGTTGAAGACGGGCGCCGCGAACCCGTCGTAGTCCATGAACGAGAAGTACACGGTCGAGACCAGCGGGTACGCGAAGAAGACACCGCAGCCGACCAGCCAGGGGGAGAGGAAGGCGACGGTACGCAGCGTGCCACGGGTGCGCTTCGCCCGGAGCGTGCGGACCGTCACTTCGCCTTCTCGATGTCCGTGTCGATCTGCGCGGCCGTCTTCTCCAGCCCGGCCTTGAGGTCCGTGACCTTGCCGGCCTCGTACAGGTAGCCGAACTCCTGGAGGGTCACCTGGTAGGCGCCGCCGTTGACGGACGCGGGGGTGGTGTTGGACTTCGGGTGACGGGCGATGTCGAGGAAGGTCCTGAAGCGCGGGTCGAGTTTCAGCTTCGGAGAGGCGAGCGCGTCGTGCGTGGCGGGGACGTTGCGCAGTTCGCCGGCGAAGTCCACGACCGCGTCGGTGTCGGTGGTCAGGTACTTCACCAGCTCCCAGGCGGCGTTCTGCTTCCGGCTGGTGGAGGCGATGCCGACGATGGTGCCGGACAGATAGCCCTTGCCGTAGTCGGCGGCCTGGTCGTCGGGGACCGGCAGCGGCGCGACGCCGACCTCGAAGGGCACCTCGGCGTCCGTGGTCATGCCCAGGCGCCATTCGCCGTCGAGCTGCATGGCGACCTGACCGGTGTGGAAGGGGTGCTTGGCGCCCCACTCGTCACCGAAGGTGCTGCGGTACCTCTCCAGCTTCCGGAACCCGCCCAGCTTCTCGATCAGGTTCCTCTGCCAGGTGAACATGGCGGCGAAGGCGGGGTCCTTGGCGATGTTCGACTTGCCGTCCTCGTCGAAGTACGTCGGGCTCCACTGGGCGACGAGGTGCCCGGGGGTGCTTTCGTACCCGTGGAAGTTCGGCATGAAGCCGAGCTGCTCGTACGAGTCGCCCTTCGGCTCGGTCAGCTTCTCGGCGGCCTTGTCGAACTCGCTCCAGGTCCTGGGCGGCGCCGCGATCCCCGCCTCCTTGAAGGCGTCCTTGTTGTAGTACAGCCCGTACGCGTCGCCCAGCAGCGGCAGCGCGCAGCGCTTGCCCTCGAACCGGGTGTAGTCCAGGCGCGGCTTCGCGAACGTCTTCTCCAGGTCGATCCCCGACTTCTCGATGAACGGCTTCAGGTCGGCGAAGGCGCCGGAGGAGCAGAACTTGCCCACGTTGTCGGTGGTGAACGACGACACGACGTCCGGGGCGTTGGAGCCGCCGGCCCGCAGTGCCTGCTGGATCTTGTCGTCGGTGATGTTGGGGACGGCCTTCACCGTGATGTCGGGGTGGGCGGCCTCGAACCGCTTGACGGCGGCGTCGACCGCCTTCACCTCGCCCGGCGCGGACCAGCCGTGCCAGAACGTCAGCGTGACCTCGGCCTTCGGGTCGTCGCTCGCGCCGGACCCGGCCGAGCCGGTGCATGCGGAGGTGACCAGGGCTATGGCGGCCGCCGAGGCGAGCACGCCCAGGGCTGTGCGGTTCATTGGCGGTGACTCCTGGGGTGTGGTCAGCGGGAGGTGTCGAAGACTTCGTCACGCGTGGCGGCCAGCGCGCTCTCCAGCGCGCCGCGCAGCACGGGGTGTCGCTGTACGCCGCCGGCGACGAGCCGCGGCCGGGACGCGGCCAGCTCGCCGAGCTCGGCCCGGACCCGCTCGCGCAGCGGCTCACCACCGGCGACGATCACCTCGCCGGACAGCACCACCAGCTCCGGGTCGAGGACGGCGACCAGGGAGGCGAGACCCGTGGCGAGACCGGTCGCGAAGGCGTCGAGGAGCCTGCGGTACGGCTCCGCGTCGGAGGCCGCCGCCCGGCGGACGAGTTCGGCGCCGACCTCGGCGTGCTCCCCGCGCGGGATGTCCTCGATGCCGTACTCGCGGGCCAGCCGGGGCAGCACCTGCGCGCCGGCCAGCTCCTGGAAGCCGCCGCTGTTCGCCTTGGTGACCTGCCGCACCAGCGGCGCGCCCGGCACGGGCAGGAAGCCGACCTCGCCGGCGCCGCCGGTGAACCCGCGGTGCAGCCGCCCGCCGAGCACGAGCGCGGCGCCCAGGCCCTCCTCGTTCCACAGCAGGACGAAGTCCTCGTGCCCGCGCGCCGCCCCGAGCCGCTGCTCGGCCACCGCCACCAGGTTGACGTCGTTCTCGTACTCGACCGGCATCGGCAGGACGCCCGCCAGCTCGTCCAGCAGCGTGGGGGAGTGCCAGCCCGGCAGGTGGGACGCGTACCGCAGCCGCCCGGTCGACGGGTCGAACGCGCCGGGCGTGCCGATCACCAGCCGGTGCAGTTCGCCCCTGGTGATCCCGGCCGCCTTCACGGCCCCGTCCAGCGCCTCGGTGACCTGCCGTACGACGTCTCCCGCCGCCTTCCTGGGGGTCGCCAGCTCGAACTCCCCGACCACCGTTCCGGTGACGTCGGCGACGGCCGCGCGGATGCGCCGAGGTTTCACATCGAGCCCGGCGGCGTACGCGGCGCGGGCGTTGACGGCGTACAGCTGCGCGTTCGGCCCGGGACGGCCCTCCGTCACGCCGGTCGCCACGACCAGCCCGGCCGACTCCAGCCGGGCCAGGAGCTGCGAGGCGGTCGGCTTGGACAGCCCGGTCAGCTTCCCGATCCGGGTCCGGGACAGGGGCCCGTGCTCCAGCAGCAGGTCGAGCGCCGCCCGGTCGTTCATGGCCCGCAGCACGCGTGGCGTGCCGGGTGTGGTTCCGGAGGTTCCGGTCACGAGGGGATGCACCTGCCCTCAGGCTGTTAGGAAACTTTCCTATTGTGTGGGGAAAGTAGGGCGCACGCCGGGGCCCGTCAAGAGACGTCCGCCGATCCGTCCGGAATTCCGCGGTGCCGGGCCGACGTACACTCCGAGCGCAGGCTTCCCACGCAGCCTTCCCACCGCAGCCTTCCCGCCGCGGCTTCCACCGCAGACCGAGCGTTCCCTCCGGCTCCAGCCGGAACATGTCTGCCGCTTCACCTCATCACCGCAGCTTCCGGCGCACCGCCGGCGCTGCCGCCTGGCGACAGCCGCACGACGGGGCCGAGCCACCGTCGAAGGGATCACCGTGAAGCTGAGCGAACTGCTGGCCGGGCAGGAGCACCATGTGCTGCGGGGTGATCCGGAGAAGACGTGGATCACCGGGGGACCGACCTTCGACACCGACCGGGTGACGCCGGGATCGCTGTTCATCGCCGTCCCCGGGCACCGCGAGGGAGGTCCCGGCTCCGTCGCACCGGCCCTCGCCCGCGGAGCGGCCGCGGTCGTCGTGGACGGTACGGCGCCGGAGCTGCCCGAGTCGGTGTGGGCGTCGCCCGCCGATGTGTGCGCGGTGCGGGTGCCCAACGCCAGGGCGGCGGGCGCGGCCGTCGCGGCCCGCTACTTCGGCGAGCCGGGGCGCGAGATGGACATGGTGGCGGTCACCGGCACCAACGGCAAGACGTCCGTGTCGTACATGGTCGAGTCGGTGCTGCGCATCTCGGAGGGCGCCAAGGTCGGGGTCATCGGAACGGCGGGCAGCCGGATCGGCGACCAGCTCATCCCGATGCCGCGGTCCGTCCTGTCCACACCGGAGTCGCCGGACCTGCAGTACCTGCTGGGCTGCATGCGCGACCGCGGGGTCGGCAGCGTGGTCCTGGAGGCCACGTCCATGGGCCTGCTGACGCACCGGGTGGACCGGACCTTCATCGACGTGGGCGTCTTCACCAACCTGACCCAGGACCACCTCGACGATCACGGCACGATGGCGAACTACCGGGACGCCAAGCTGCGCCTGTTCCAGGGCCTGTGCCGGTACGCGGTGGTCAACGCCGACGACCCCGTCAGCGCCGCGATCATGACGATGATGCCGGGCGAGGTGACCACGTACGCCATCGACACCGCTGCCGACTACCGGGCCACCGACCTCGTGGTGGACGCCACCGGCACGCGATTCACGCTGCACCACGGCGGGCGCGCGTACCCGGCGAAGATCCCGGTGCCGGGGCGGTTCTCCGTGTCCAACGCGCTGGCGACCGTGGCGGCCTGCCACGCCCTGGGGCACGACCTGCGCGGCCTGGTCGGCGCGCTCGACCGGATGCCGCCCGTGCCGGGCCGGTTCGAACGCTTCCGGACGCCCGGCGGTACGTCGGTGATCGTCGACTACGCCCACTCACCGGACTCCCTGGAGAAGGTGCTGACCACCATCCGCGGCTTCGCCCGCGGCCGGGTCATCACCGTCTTCGGGTGCGGCGGGGACCGCGACACCACCAAGCGGGCCGACATGGGCAGGATCGCCGGGACCCACTCCGACCTGTGCGTCCTCACCTCGGACAACCCCCGGGGCGAGGACCCCGGGGCGATCCTGGACCAGATCGTGCCGGGCCTGGCGGCGACCGGCACGCCGTTCGAACGGTGCGCCGACCGCCGCGGCGCCATCGCCCTCGCCCTGTCCGCCGCCGGCCCGGACGACGTCGTCCTGGTCGCCGGCAAGGGCAGCGAGCCGCACCAGATCGTCGGTGACCGGCTGCTGCCCTTCAGCGACATGGCGACCGTGCGGGAGATCGCCGGCGCGTAGGGGCTACTTCGTCAGGTTCGGCGGAGGCGTCAGCGGGGTGGCCGCGACCGACTGGGGCGAGGTGGTGGAGGCGAAGGCGGACGGGGGCGCCATGGCGGCGGTCGGGTCCGCGGGGGCGTCGTCCTGCGGCGCCGCCGGGAGGCCGCCCACGATGCGGATGCCCACCTCGTCGAAGGCCCGCTTGATGCGCCAGCGCAGCTCGCGCTCCACGCCCAGCGACTTGCCCGGCATGGTCTTGGCGGAGAGCCGGATCGTCATGGAGTCCAGCAGCACCTCGTTGAGGCCCAGGACCTCGACCGGGCCCCACAGGCGCTCGTTCCAGGGCTCCTCCTTGGCCAGGGCCTCGCCGACCTCCGTGATCACCGTGCGGATGTGCTCCAGGTCCTCGGTCGGCCGGACCGTCACGTCGACCGTGGCCGTGGACCAGCCCTGGCTGAGGTTGCCGATCCGCTTGATCTCGCCATTGCGGACGTACCAGATCTCACCGTTGTCGCCGCGCAGCTTCGTCACCCGCAGGCCGACCTCGATGACCTCGCCGGAGGCGACGCCCGCGTCGACCGAGTCACCGACCCCGTACTGGTCCTCCAGGATCATGAAAACGCCGGAGAGGAAGTCCGTGACCAGGTTCCGGGCGCCGAAACCGATGGCGACGCCCGCGACACCCGCCGAAGCCAGCAGCGGGGCCAGGTTCACGTTGAAGGCACCGAGGATCATCAGGCTGGCGGTGCCCATGATCAGGAACGAGGCGACCGAGCGCAGCACCGAGCCGATGGCCTCGGAGCGCTGCCGGCGCCGCTCGGCGTTCACCAGGAGGCCGCCCAGGGCGGAGCCCTCGACGGCCTGGGCGCTGCGGTTCATGCGCTCTATCAGCTTGGTCAGCGCCCGGCGGACGAGATGCCGCAGCACCACGGCCACGAGCAGGATCAGCAGGATGCGCAGACCGGTGCTCAGCCAGGTGGACCAGTTCTGTTCCACCCAGCCGGCGGCTTCACCGGCCTGCTTGGCGGCTTCGTCGAGCGACACCGGCGCGGGTGTGGGGTCGGCAGCCGGAACGGCGGACCAGAGCACGGCGGGAACCTCCAGGATGGACAAGCGGACCAATTACATTAACGGGGCATCGGGGGTGCTTCGTTGCCATGTTCGAGGGAGAGCTGCGTCTCACCTGGGGATGATCGGGGTGTGGTCGAAAACACTTCGGGCCCGTTACCGGTACGTGGTGGCGCTTCGACCTGGCATGAGGAGAGACTGAGAGCAGATCGTCCCGGCGCGAGCCACGCGCCGCCGGCGTAATAGGAGGCATCCGTGCCGCATGTCCTGGTCCTCAACGCGTCGTACGAGCCCCTCGGCGTCGTACCGCTCCGCCGCGCGCTCGTCCTCGTTCTGGAGAACAAGGCCATCTGCCTCGAGGAATCCGGCGCCTTCATGCACAGTGCCACCCGTGCGATCGCCGCACCCAGTGTGGTCCGTCTGAAGCGGTTCGTACGGGTCCCCTACAGGGGGCCCGTTCCTCTGACCCGCAAAGCCCTCTTCGCCCGCGACGGCGGGCGTTGCATGTACTGCGGTGGCGTCGCAACCAGCGTCGACCACGTCGTGCCGCGCAGCCGCGGCGGACAGCACGCCTGGGAGAACGTCGTGGCGGCCTGCCGCCGCTGCAACCACGTGAAGGCCGACCGGCACCTGCGGGAGCTGGGCTGGCGCCTCCACCAGCAGCCCGCCCCGCCGACCGGCCTGGCCTGGCGCATCATCGGGACCGGACACAGGGATCCCCGCTGGCTGCCGTACCTGCAGCCGTACGGCGCGGACGACGCGATGGCCCGGATCGACAGGGTTTCCTAGGGCTCGGTTCGGCTCCGGGGCGCTGAAGCGTGTGTCGACGGTCGATCGTGCTCGGCTGCTCGTTCCTCACAGCCTCCGCGCGTTCTCCCTTTCGACACCCGCCGCTCCCCCTGCCTTTCGGCGGGGGGACCCCCACTTCGCCTCACTCGCCGGAGGCACCGCCGGGCGCTGGCGCCGCCACCGCATAGGCCTCGACCGCGAACAGCGAGTAGCCGTACTCGGTCGCCCGCGCGTCACCCTGGACACGGACGAAGCGGGTGCCCGGGGCGTCCATCCGGACCGCCTCGCGGCCCCCCTTCCCGTCCCGCACGGTCGCCGCCGTCCGCCAGACGCGGCCGTCCGCCGACACCTGGACGCGGTACTTCGCCGCGTACGCGTCCTGCCAGTGCAGGACGACCTGGCCGAGCCGGGCCGGCCGCGCCAGCTCCAGCTGCCACCAGGCGCCGTCCTCGGCCGGGGACGACCAGCGGGTCTCCGGGTCGCCGTCGATCGCGGCCGAGGCGGGGAAGTCGGCGGTCTCGTCGCCCGACGAGGAGGCCCTCGCCGTACGGGCCAGGTCCGGGCCGCCCGTCGCCGGGTAGGCCCGGACGGTCAGCGTGCGCTCCTGGCCGGCGAAGGACAGCGGCACCCGGTACTCACCCGCCGGGGTGTCCGCCGGGACGGTGATGTCGACCGGGACCGTGGCGGCCGTGCCGCGGGGGACGACCGTCTGCTTCGGGACGGTGACCTTCAGCCCCTTCGGGGCCTTCGCCGTCAGGGCGCCGTGCACCTCGCCCGGCCGCTGGGCGGCCAGCACCGCGTTCACCCGGAGCGGGGCGCCGCCGATCACCGCGTCGGTCTCGGTGTGCGGCAGCTCCAGGCGGGCCTGCGGTTCGTCCGCGAACCAGGGGACCAGGGCCCGGACGCCGGGGGAGCGCCCGGCCCAGGTGATCCGGACGGCGTCGGCGGTGAGCCCGCGCGCGGCCGCCTGGGTCCAGCCACTCGCCGACAGGGCGCCCAGCGGCCGCCAGCCCTGCCCGGGGACGTGCGCCTCGACGGAGCCGTTCGCTGAGCCGTTCGCGGGCAGCGCCCCCGGCACCGTCATCGCGGTGACCGTGTCCAGGGGCCGGGCCCGGTCCAGGCGCACGGTGTACGCGCCGTTCTCACGCTCCACGGTGCCCGCGTCGCGCGACGCGCCCGTCCACCGCGCACCCTCCTTCACGGCCTGCGACAGGAACGGGTCCAGTACTCCCTCGCCCACCGTGACGGGGCTCGCCGCGAGCTCCCGGCGCAGCGGCTCCAGCTCCAGCGACGCCCGCCAGGCGCCCGCCCCGTCACCGCGCGCCTGCGCCTGGAGCATGTCGACGGCCGCCTCGCCCGCGCGGCCGTACCGCGCCAGCTGCTCCAGCCACGGCCGCACCTCGTCGTCCAGCACACCGTCCGCCGTGCCGGTCAGCCGCTCGGGGGCCTGACGCATCACGGTGAACGCCGCCCGCAGCTCGCGCGCCGCCCGGTCCCGGGCCGCCGCGCCGGCCGTCGTGCTGGCGCGGGTGCGCCAGAATCCGGCCAGCAGCGGACGGAGGTATCCCGACTCGGTGCGGCTGAGGATCGACGAGGCGTCGTTGCCGGCGAGGGCGTGCAGCGCCTCACGGGCCTTCGGGTCGCCGCCGGCCAGGTCGCCGATCGCGGCGTGCCAGGACTCCCCGGGGCGGTAGCCCTTGGGGTTCCAGGCGTAGTCGGCGGCGGTGAAGACGGGGATGCGGGACGCGGCGGCCTGCTCCATCGCGTTGGCCAGCAGCGCGGCGGACCCGGCCGCGACGGCCGGTTCACGGCCCATGTAGGGGCCCAGGAAGATGCGGTCCTGCGCGTAGTCGTTGACCGGATAGTTGTCCATGGTGACCAGCGGATGCCCGAACGCGTCCCGCGCGCCCGCCAGTTCACGGCCGGTGATCGTCCGGGGCACGACACCGACCCCCGTCCACGCCACCTGCACCCGGTCGTCCAGCTCCGCGGCGAGCGCCGTGCGGTACTCGGTGGCGCCGTCCTGGTAGAACTCCGTCGGCATCAGCGTCAGCGGCTCGGCGTCCGGGTACCGCCCGGCCAGGTGCCGTGCCAGCTCCGTCGCCACGCGCGCGTGCGCCCGGGCCGCCGAGGCGGGACCGGAGCCGAAGGTGTCCGCGTCCCTGGAGCAGTGCCACTCGTCGTAGGAGGCGTCCTGGAACTGCACCTGGAAGGCGCGGACCCCGAGCGCGTACATCGCGTCGACCTTGCGCTTGAGCGCCGTCAGGTCGTCCTGGGAGGCCAGGCACATCGACTGGGCGGGTGCCACGGCCCACGCGAGGGTCACATGGTTGCGCCGGGCCCGCTCGGCCAGCTCCCGGAACTCGGTCCGCTGGGCCGCCGGGTAGGGCTCGCGCCACTGGGCCTGGCGGTACGGGTCGTCACCGGGGGCGTAGAGGTACCGGTTCTGCTTGGTGCGGCCCATGAAGTCGAGCTGGGCGAGTCGCTGTTCGTGACTCCAGGGGCGGCCGTAGAAACCTTCCGTCAGGCCGCGCACGGCCGTTCCGGGCCAGTCACGCACCAGGACGCCCGGCACCGAGCGGTCGGCGGCTATGAGCTGGCGCAGGGTCTGGACGGCGTGGAAGAGGCCGTCCTTGCCGACGCCGTCGACGGCGACCGTGTCACGGCCCTCGTACCGGCCGGTGGCGATGCGGTAGCCGCCCGCGGGCAGGTCGCCCCGCTCGGGCGCGCGGAGGGCGCGCAGCGCGTTCTGCGCGCCGGTGCCCCCCAACAGCACAACCGGCCCGCGCCCGTCCCGCCCGGCGTACACGGTGAGGACGCCCGCGTCGCGCAGGACGCCCTCCAGCGCGGCCACGGCGTACGGGTCGGCATCCTCGCCCGTGAGGATCGTCACCTCGTCGCCGAGCGGTATCGCGGTGCCGGCCGCCCGGAGGGACTGCGGTCGCGGCCACACCGGGGGCAGGGCGGCACCCTCCCGCTCCGGCACGGTGGCGGTGGGGGAGCCGGGGCCGCCGGGTGCGGCCTGCGCACCGGGAGCGCCGCTCAGGAGGCCGCCGATCACGGCGACCGCGACGGCCGTGGCGGTCCGCTTTCCGCGGCCGAAGCGCCCGAACTGCACGCGCGTCTCCCCTCGTCTTTCGTTGTTCTGCGAGTAGCTTTGCCGGTGGCCGGACCGATGACCGAACCGGTCGGTTTCGAGCCCACCACCGACTCGCCGAAGGTGTCAATGTGCGTGGCCGTTGTGTCGTATTTGCCTACCGGGACGCGGGGTGCGGTCCAACTCCCGTCATGGGAACGCCATGTGACCGACGCCACGTTCCACGGATGTGTGGCCGCCCACTGGGTAGGGCTGCTGTGTCCCACCGTCACCTTCACAGGGAGGCCACCGTGGCCGCTTCCGCCCAGCTCCTGCTCTCCGCCCTCTCCAAACAGGTCCCGGGCCCCGCACCCGTCGCCGACGCGCCGAGCGCCGGCCACGGCCCGGGGTACTGCCCCCTCACCGGGCTGCCGGCCGTCGGCACCCCGCTGACCAGCGAGCCGCCGCTCGCCGGCGCCACGCCCCTGACCAGCGAACCCGCCCTCACCGACTTCACCCCCCTGACCAGCGAGCCGACCGCGCACCGCGCGGCCGGCGGACCGGAGTCACCAGGAGCCTGAATGACCCTTGCCCGGCTCGCCGCGCTGCACGGTGTCGCCACCGCGTACTCCCCGTCCGCGGGCGTCACCGTCCCGGTCCCCGACGCCACGGTGGTGGAGGTCCTCGCCGCCCTGGACGTCGACGCCACCACGCCCGAGGCGCTGCGCACGTCCCTGGCCGCCACCGAGGCGGCCAGGGACGCCCGGCTCCTCCCGCCGACGCTGGTCCTGTGGCAGGACGGCCCGCAGGGGGACGCACCGCCCCACGGGCGGCCGCCCGAGCTGCCGCGCCCGCTCGCGGCGCTCCCGCCCGGCACCGAGGTACGGATCACCACCGAGCACGGCGACGAGATCTCCGGCACGCCCCGCTGGGCCCGGCTGCCGCTGGGCGTGCACCGGCTCGACGCCCGGGCGCGCGACGGGCGCACCGCGCGCAGCGCGCTCGTCGTCGCCCCCGCGCGCGTGCCGCAGCCGCCCGGGCGCGGGTACGGGGTCCTCGTCCAGCTGTACTCGCTGCTCTCCACGCGCTCCTGGGGCATGGGCGACCTCGGCGACCTCCGCGAGCTGGCCGACTGGGCGGGCCGCGCCCTCGGAGCCGGGTTCGTACAGGTCAACCCCCTGCACGCGGCCGTGCCCGGGACGCCGACCGACCCGTCCCCGTACCGCCCCTCCTCGCGGCGCTTCCCCGACCCGGTCCACCTCCGGATCGAGGACATCCCCGAGTACGCGTACGTCCGCGGACACCTCGGCGGCGAGGAGCGCGCCGAGCTGGACGCGCTCACCGGCCGCGCGGCGGAGCTGCGCGAAGGGGTGCTGCGCAAGGGCGAGCTGATCGACCGCGACGCCGTGTGGGTGCTCAAGCGGCAGGCTCTGGAGCTGCTGATGCGCGTGCCGCTCGGCCCCGGGCGGCAGGCCGCCCTGCGGGAGTTCCGGGCCGCGCAGGGCCAGGCCCTGCTGGACCACGCCACCTGGTGCGCCCTGGTCGAGCGGTACGGCGCCGATCGGCGGCAGTGGCCCGAGGGGCTGCGCGACCCGCGCTCGGCCGCCACCGCCCGGGAGCGGGACGAGCTGGCCGACCGGGTCGACTTCCACTGCCGGCTCGCCTGGCTCACCGACGAGCAGCTCGGTGCCGCCGCGCGGGCCGCCCGGGACGCGGGCATGCCGGTCGGGATCGTCCACGACCTCGCGGTCGGCGTCCACCCGGACGGCGCCGACGCGTGGGCGCAGGGGGACGCGTTCGCCGCCGGGATGTCGGTCGGCGCCCCGCCGGACGCGTTCAACGCGCGCGGCCAGGACTGGGGCCTGCCGCCCTGGCGCCCCGACGCGCTGGCCGCCTCTGGCTACGCCCCCTACCGGGACCTGCTGCGCGGCCTGCTGCGGCACGCGGGCGCCCTGCGCATCGACCACGTCATGGGCCTGTTCCGGCTCTGGTGGGTGCCCGAGGGCCGGCTGCCCACGGAGGGGACGTACGTCCGGTACGACGCCGACGCCATGCTCGCCGTCCTCGTCCTGGAGGCCCACCGCGCGGGCGCCGTCGTGATCGGCGAGGACCTCGGCACGGTCGAACCCGGCGTCAGGGAGTCCCTCCAGCGGCGCGGGGTGCTCGGCACGTCCGTGCTCTGGTTCGAGCGGGACTGGGAGGGCACGCGGCGGCCCCTGGCGCCCGGGACCTGGCGGGCGGACTGCGTGGCCACCGCCACCACCCACGACCTGCCGTCCACCGCCGCCCGCCTCACCGGCGACCACGTCGAGCTGCGCCACCGGCTCGGGCTGCTCGCCCGCCCGCTGGAGGAGGAGCGCGCCGAGGACACCGAGGAGGTCGCCGAATGGCTGGCGTACCTGCGCGCGCTCGGCCTCCTGGAGGAGGGGCCGCGCGACGAGGAGGCCGAGATCCGCGCCGTCTACCGTTTCCTGCGCCGCACCCCCGCCCGGATGACCGGGGTCTGGCTCCCGGACGCGGTGGGCGACCGCCGGCCGCAGAACCTGCCCGGGACCTGGGACCAGTACCCGAACTGGCGGCTGCCGATCGCCGACGCCGAGGGCCGCCCCGTCACCCTGGAGGACCTGGCCGTGTCGCCCCGCCTGCACGCCCTGATGGACGTGCTGCGCCCCTCTACGGCACCCCCGGACGCGCGGGGCCTTTAGGCGTTCGCTACGTTTGCACCGTGGACAAGAAGAACGCCCTGCGCGCCGGCGCCGTCGCGGCCGGTACGACGCTGATGATGCTGCTCATGTCGTCCCCCGCGCTCGCGCTCACCCGCGACGACGGTGACGACCCGGGTCCCGGCCTGAGCCTGGCCGAGACCCTCGGCCTGTACGTCGCCGCCCCGATCGTGCTCTTCGCGGTGATCGCGGGCCTGGTCATGGTGCTCGACAAGTCCAAGAAGGTCTGAGGACCTCTTCTCCTTCCGAAGGCGCTGTCCCGGGGATGCCCCCCGCCGGACAGCGCCTTCGCGCGCTCGCACACCGCTCGCGTTCGGCGGCGCGACGCTGGTCAGGTCGTGGTCGCCCCGCCAATCGTTCAGTTGTCCTGAAAATACCAGTGAGAAAGTTTCGATGGACCTAAGCAATGTGGCGGTGCGACGGTAGATCCCGCAACCGAGATCCCCCTCCGTGGGGTGAGAGGCGAGGGGTAACCGTGGCAGTTCTGGACCGCGCCCGTATCGATGAGCACAAGGCCGTGGGAGGGGTGGCCGTCCGGGCCTCGGGTCCCGGCCTCCTCCTCGCGCTCCTCGCGACGGTCGTCTGGTCGGGCAGCTTCGTGGCCTCCCGGGCCCTCCACGACTCCGTCCCACCCGTCCAGGCCGCCTTCTGGCGCTGGATCGTCGCGATCCTCGCCGTGGCTCCCTTCGCGGCCCGCGAGACCTGGCGGCAGCGGAAACTGATCCGGCGTCACCTGAGGTTCATCACCCTCGCCTCCCTGCTCGGCGTCACCGTCTACAACACCCTCGTCAACCAGGCCGGCCTCACCACCTCCGCCGGCACCATGGGCATGGTCATGGCCGCCTCCCCGGTCCTGATGGCGGTGTACGAGCGGCTCGGCGGCGCCCGGCTCGGCCCGCGCCGGGTGACCGGCATGCTCATCGCCTGCACCGGAGTGCTGCTCCTGGTGGGCAAGGGCTCCCTGGTGCCCGACATGGCCGCCGGTGACCTGTGGATCGTGGCCGCGGCGGTCTGCTTCGCCTCGTACAGCGCGCTCCTCAAGCGGCGGCCGGCCGGACTCGGCGGGCCGGCCTTCCTCCTCTCCACGTTCGTGCTCGGCGCGCTGATGCTGCTGCCGGCGTACGGGATCAGTCTCGCCGCGCAGGGCGGGTTCGAGCCCACGGCCGGCACGGTCGGCCCGCTCCTGTACGTCGGCGTCTTCTCCTCCGCCGTCGCCTTCTTCGCCTGGAACAAGGCGATCGCGCTGATCGGCGCGGCCCGGGCGGGAGTCGTGTACTACCTCCAGCCGGTGTGCGTGGCGCTGCTGTCCTGGGCGCTGATCGGCGAGGCGATGGGGCCGCTGCACTTCCTGTGCATGGCGCTGATTCTCGGCGGTGTGGTCCTCGGTACCGCCAGGGGCAGGTGAACCCGGCGACGGGCGTGTCCGGCGGGAGGCGGCGAAGTAGGTTGCGGGACATGACCGAGTGGGACATCAAGAAGCTCCAGATCCTCCGCACGCTCCGGGACCGGGGGACGGTGACCGCGACGGCGGAGGCGCTGCTGATGACCCCGTCGGCCGTGTCGCAGCAGCTGACCAACCTCTCCAAGCAGCTCGGGGTGCGGCTGCTGGAGGCGCATGGGCGCAGGGTGCGGCTCACGGACGCGGCGCACCTGGTGCTGCGGCACGCCGAGGCGGTCTTCGCGCAACTGGAGCGGGCGGACGCGGAGTTGGCCGGGTACCTCCAGGGAGAGGCCGGGGAGGTGCGGGTGGGGGCGTTCTCCACCGCCGTGCCCGCGCTGGTCGTGCCGGCCGTGCTGCGGCTGCGCGCCGCGCACCCGGGCCTGGAGGTGCGGGTGCGCGAGGCCGAGGCCGCCGAGGCGTACGAGCTGCTGTCGGCCGGGCAGGTGGACCTGGCGCTCTCGCTCGCGGCGCACGCGCCGACCGCCCGGGACCCCAAGTTCAGCCGCGTGCCGCTGCTGGCGGACCCGCTGGACGTCGCCCTTCCGGCAGGGCACGCGCTGGCGGGCGCGCCCGGGCTGCGGCTGGCCGACCTGTCGGGGGAGCGGTGGATCTTCGGGGGGAGCGGTCCCTGGTCGGAGATCACCAGGGCGGCGTGCGAGGCGTCCGGCTTCGTCCCGGAACAGGCGCACTCGGCCGCCGGCTGGACGGCGATCCTGGCGATGGTGGAGGCGGGGATGGGCATCGCCCTGGTGCCGCGCATGGCGGCCGCCGAACGCGCCTCGGGGGTGGTGATGCGGGTGCTGGAGGCGGACCAGCCGCGCCGCCACGTCGTGGCGGCGGTGCGCCGTGGTGCGGAGTCCGCCCCTGCCGTGTCCCGGCTGCTGGCGGCGCTGCGGGAGGTGGCGGCGCTGCGGGAGGTGGCGGCGCGGCGGTAGGCCGCCCCGGACCGGTCAGCGTGGGCGGGCGAGGCCCAGGAGGAGCTGGTCGGCGGCGGCCTTGAGCTCGTCCACCGTCCGCGTGCCGTCCCGGGTCAGGTGGTGCATCAGGCTGGGCGTGAACGGGGCGAGCAGCATGTGGGCCAGCAGGGAGGCGTCGGCCTCCGGCCGGATGCGGGTGACGAGCACGGTGACGTGCGTGTGCATGGTCGCGTACGCCCCGCTGCTGTAGCGGGCGCTCGGCGCTGCCGTCTCGGCGGCGACCATCATGTCCAGCTGGTCGGCGACGCGGTCGGCCAGCGCGTGCAGGAAGGCGCGCAGCCGCTGGAGGGGCGGGGTGTCCGGGCCCAGGGGCGGCGGGCCGGTCATGAACGCCTCCTGGAACTGCTTCTCCCGCTCCTCGAGGAGCGCGAACAGCAACTGGGCGACGTCCCCGAAGCGGCGGTAGACCGTGCCCACGCCGATACCGGTCTCGTGGGCGACCGCGTTCATCGTCAGCGCGTCCGGCCCCTTCTCGGCGATGATCCGGGTGGCCGCCTCCAGGATCCTGCGGCGGTTGTCGGCGGCGTCCGCGCGCTCGGCGCGTCCTGCGCGCTCCGCGCGTTCCGCACCGTCACCGGCGGGGCCGCCCGCGAGCGGGAGATGGCCGCGCGGCGGCTGCGGCTGGTCCATGGTTCCAGCATAACCCCGGTAGCGGATAGCTATCCGATTCATCTCGGGGCCCCTGGCGAGCGGATCGCCCGACCGTCAGACCTTTCAGTTGCACTTAACCGCGAGTGAAGAAACTTCCGCTGGACCTGACCGGTTCCGGCGGAGGAGGGTCGGTGCATGACCTTCGACGCCGGCCTCGCCGGCCACGACCAGGACCCGCACGCCAACGACGCCGCGCCCTACGGCGGCGGTGACCCGTACGCCGACCACCGCACCGGAGACTTCCCGTTCACCGAGCTGGTCGACCTGGCCGACCGCCGCCTCGGCGCCGGAGTCGTCGCGGCCAGCGACGAGTTCTTCGCCGAGCGCGAGAACCTCCTGGTCCGCGAGCGAGCCGTGTTCGACCCCGAGCACTTCGGGCACAAGGGCAAGATCATGGACGGCTGGGAGACCCGCCGCCGACGCGGCACCGACGCCGAGAAGCCCTTCCCGGCGCCCGAGGACCACGACTGGGCGATCGTCCGGCTCGGCGCCCCCGGCGTCATCCGCGGCATCGTGGTCGACACCGCCCACTTCCGCGGCAACTACCCTCAGCGCGTGTCCGTCCAGGCCGCGTCCGTCCCGGGCTCGCCCGGCCCCGTGCAGTTGCTCGCCGGCGACGTGAAGTGGGAGGAGCTCGTCCCGCCCACCCCCGTACGCGGCCATGCCGCCAACGGCTTCGAGATCCGCGCCGAGCGCCGCTTCACCCACCTGCGCCTGTGCCAGCACCCCGACGGCGGCATCGCCCGCCTCCGCGTCCACGGCGAGGTCGTGCCCGACCCCGAGTGGCTGGAGCTGCTCGGCACGGTCGACCTCGTCTCCGTACTCAACGGCGGTGCCTGCGAGGACGCGTCGGACAGGTTCTACTCCTCGCCCACGCAGATCATCCTGCCCGGTACGTCCCGCAAGATGGACGACGGCTGGGAGAACCGCCGCCGCCGGGTGCGTGGCACCAACGACTGGGTGCGTTTCCGGCTCGCCGCGCAGGGCGCCGTCCGGGCCGTCGAGATCGACACCGCGTACCTCAAGGGCAACTCCGCCGGCTGGATCGCCCTCCAGGGCCGCGACGGCGAGGCCGGTGAGTGGTTCGAGATCGTCCCGCGCACCAGGCTCCAGCCCGACACCCTGCACCGGTTCACGCTGCCCGAGCGGGCCGTGGCCACCCACGTCCGGCTCGACGCCTTCCCCGACGGCGGCATCGCCCGGATGCGCCTGCACGGCTCGCTCACCGACGAGGGTGCCGCCGCCCTGCGTGCCCGCTGGGCCGAGCTGAACGGCTGACGGCCCCCGCCCGGCGGGCGGCCGCGCACCGATCGTCCACGCCGGGCGGGTTTCACCACGTCTCACCACGAGGGGCGCCCCACAGGGGAGGGCGCCCCTCGTTCCGCTTTTGTTCCGGTTCTCTTTGGCAACTCGCCCAGAATGTAGCGCTTTCGTGCGTGACTATGCTCAAACCCTGAGTGACTGAGGTCTTTTTTCAGTCGTATTTGGGCAGGGTGGGGCGGCCGACGAACATCCCCACATACCGCAGGACCGGAGAACCGATGGACAGCAACCTCGCCATTCAGCCGACCACTGATGGCCGGGCCTTCGACGAGACACAAGTTCCGCTTTACTACAGCCGTAAGACCGCGGACATCCTGCACAAGTACGGGCCGGGCCCCCGCGTCCACTTCCACGTAGGGCTGTTCGCCCCGGGCGCCACCCCCAACACCACCGTCTCCCAGCGCGTCCTCAAGCGCCGCATAGTCGAGTCCCAGGAGGCGATCGTCGCCCACGCGGCCCGCAGCTGGGGCGCGTACGCCACCCCGCCCGGCAAGCTCCTCGACATCGGCTGCGGCGTCGGCGGCGGCTCGCTCTACTGGGCGCAGGAGCACGGCACCGAGGTCACCGGCATCACCGTCACCGGCGAACACGTCCCGCTCATCAAAGAGTTCGCCCGCCAGGCCGGCGTCGCCGGCCGTGTCACCCCGGTCCTCGGCGACATCCACGACTTCACCATCAAGCGCGCGTACGACGCCGCGTATGCCAATGAGAGCTCCGGCTACATGGACCGCGAGCGGCTGTTCCAGGTGGTGGCCAAGGCCCTGAAGCCGGGCGGCTGGTTCGGGATCCAGGAACACTTCATCCGCCGGCCCGAGTGGACCGACTTCATCGACGGCTACTACAAGACCCGGCTCGGCACCTACTCCGAGTACATCCTCGCCGCAGAGAAGGCCGGCTTCGAGCTCGAACAGGATGAGGACGTCACCGACCGCGTCGCCGAGTTCTGGGTCCAGTCCATGGCCTGGAACACGGCCGAACTCGACCGTGTCGAACGGGCCGCGATGCCGTCCGCCGGGACGGTGGCCTGGTCCCGCGAGCGGCTCCAGGAGTCCACGATCACCCACGGCAAACTGTTCCGCATCTGGCGGGACCACGCCATGGAGACCCGGCTGCTGCTCTTCCGCCTGGGCGGGGGCAGCTGACGATGCCACCCGTGTACGCGAAGGACGCGCCCCCCTCCCGGATCGGCTGGCGCCTGCCGCCGTTCTACTGCCCGTTCGACAAGGGCCTCATCCACCCCAAGGCCGCCGAGCTCGAAGAGCGGGCGATCGCCTGGATCGACGCGTACGGCCTGTACCCGGACGCCACCGAGCGCGCCTGGGGCCTGGCCACCCACAGCGCCGACTTCACCAGCCGGATCATCCCGTACGGCGATACCGAGCCGGTCCTGCTCTTCATCGAGTGGAACTACTGGGCCAACGCCGTCGACGACTGGCAGGACTCCGGGTCCACCGCCACCCGGACCGCCGGCATCGCCGACCACAGCGCCCGCCTGGTCCGCGCCATCGAGGCCCCGGGCTCGGCACTGCTGCCCCCGGGCCCGCTCACCGAGGCCCTGGACGACCTCGTCACCCGGACGAGGGCGATGCTCACGCCCTTCCAGCTCCGCCGGTTCACCGAAGGGACACGCGACTGGCTGTTCGGCGCGGGCTGGCAGACGGCCAACGCCGAGCGCGGTGTCATGCCGTCCCTCAACGAGTTCACCGCGATGCGGATGTCCGTCAACGGGACCCGCTTCACGCTCACCTGGTGCGACGCGGCCAACGGTATTCACGTACCGGCCGACGTCCTGTACTCGGCGCCCGTCCAGGCGCTGACCGATGCCGCCGGGTTCATCGTCTCCTGCGACAACGACCTTTTCTCCTACAACAAGGAGGACCACCAGGAGCCCTGGGAGCAGAACCTGCTCAACGTCGTCGCCCAGCACCACGGCTGCACCCCCCGGGAGGCGCTCGCTCCCGCGGTCGCCCTGCGGGACCGGGCGATGACGCTCTTCGTCCGATTGCGCGAGCGGCTCGCCCGGGACGCGGACGAACCGCTTCGCCGCCATCTCGACTCACTCGCCCACTACGTGGCGGGCTGCATCGCGTGGCAGAACCAGGCGCCGCGCTACGCCAGCCCCCGCAACCGGAACACGTTGCCGACCGAGGGAGCCTCGTACGACATCACCTGGCGGGACACCCCGAGCGACCCGAGCCCCGAACCGCCACCGCTCCCCGCGATCGCCTGGTGGTGGCGGCAACTCGACGGCTGACGCTCCGGGTGCTTCAGCGCCGGCCGAACAGACGGCTCCACCAGGAAGTCCTGGCCGGCGCCCCCTCTTCCACGGTGGCGGTGGGCGGACTCACAGCTTCGGGCAGCGGCTGGGCCTTGCTGCCCCCGTCCACCGGCACGGTCGTCGTGACCGTGGACCCGCGGGGCGTGAACGTCACGGGAAGGGCTACGAGCTGCCGCGACATCAGCGACGACTCCCAGCGCAGCTCGCTCTCCGCGACCGCCAGCTCCACATCGGGGAGCCGGGACAGCAGGACGTCGATCCCCGTGTCCGCGATCGCCCGGCCGATGTCCTGGCCCGGGCACTCGTGCGGACCGCCGCTGAAGGCCAGGTGCGAACGGTTGCCGTGCACCGGGACCGTGAGGTCCGGCCGGATCGCCGGATCGACGTTGGCGGCGGCGAGCCCCAGCAGCAGCATGTCACCGGCCTTGATCTGGCGGCCGCCCAACACGGTGTCCCCGGTGGCCCACCGCCCCAGGATCGTGGTGAGCGGCGGCTCGTCCCACAGCACCTGCTCCAGGGCGTCGGGCAGCGTCATATGGCCGCCGGAGAGGTTCGCGCGGAAGCGGCGGTCGGTGAGCACCAGCCGCAGGGTGTTGGCGATCAGGTTGGCGGTCGTGGAGAACGCCGCGATCAGGACCAGGCGCAGATGCTCGACGATCTCGTCGTCGGAGAGCGACGAGGAGTGCTCCAGCAGCCACGAGGTGAAGTCCCGGCCCGGCGCCTCCCGCTTGCGCACGAGCAGTCGCTGCAGCACCTCCGTGACGTAGGCGTTGCTGGCCACGGCCGTCTCGGTGCCCTTGATCATGTCCCGGGCGGCCTCCACGAGCCGTGGACCGTACGAATCCGGAGCGCCGACGAGCTGCGTCATCACCAGCATCGGCAGCGGCTCGGCGAAGTCCGCGACGAGATCCGCGCGGCCGGTCTCGGCGAAACCGTCGATGAGCTGGTCGGCGAACCGCTTCACATAGCGGCGCACACCCCGCCGGTCGAAGCGCTCCAGCGACTCGGTGACCGCGCTGCGCAGCCGCCTGTGCTCCGGACCGTCCTGGAAGTTGCACACCGGCTGCCACGCGGCGATCGGCGCCAGCGGGTGGTCCGCCGGTACCTTGCCCTCCTGCATGGCGTGCCACAGCCGGGAGTCGCGCGAGAACCGCGACGGCGTGCGCGCCACGTCCAGGTTCTCCCGATGGCCCAGCACCAGCCAGGCCGGCAGGTCACCCTGGACGAGGACGGGGGCGACGCTGCCGTGTTCGGCGCGCAGCTTCTCGTACAGGCCCATCGGGTCGGCCTCGGCCTCAGGGCCGTAGAGCCGGTGCGCGGGGCAGCCCGGCGGTGGGCCGGAGGGGGATGGTGGAGTGGTCACGAGGCCTCCGGGGTCACGGCGAGGGAGTGCAGGTAGCGCATCAGCGTCATCAGGACGTCACGGCTGGAGTCGCGCCGCCGGGCGTCGCACACGACGATCGGCACGGACTCGGGCAGATCGAGGGCGCCCCGCAGCTCCTCCAGGGGATACTCGGGCGCGCCGGGGAAGGAGTTGACGGCGACCACGAACGGAACACCGCGCTCCTCCAGCCTGCCGATCACGTCGAAGCTGACCTCCAGCCGGCGGGTGTCCACCAGGACCACCGCGCCCAGCGCGCCCTCGAACAGCCCCCGCCACAGGAACCAGAAACGTTCCTGGCCGGGCGTGCCGAACAGGTACAGCACCAGCTCCTCGTTGATGCTGATCCGGCCGAAGTCCATGGCCACGGTGGTGGAGCTCTTGCGTTCCACGCCCGCCGTGTCGTCGACGCCGACCCCGGCCTGGGTCATCGTCTCCTCGGTGGTCAGCGGCCGGATCTCGCTCACCGACCCGACCAGGGTGGTCTTGCCCACCCCGAAGCCGCCCACGATCACCACCTTGACCGCGGCGGTGGTCGTCGCGGGCAGGACGTCCGCGCGGGACGGCCCGGCGGGTGGCTCAGAGCTTCTGAAGTCCATCGATCACTGCCTCAATCAGTGCCAGGTCGGGGAGTTGGGCGCGGGCGACGGGCGCCCGGGCCAGCACGTCGCCGGCGGCGAGCAGGTCACCCACCAGGACGGTCACCACGCTCACCGGCAGGGAGAGGTACGCGGAGATCTCGGCCACCGACAGCGGAGCCTGGCACATCCGCATGATCGCCGCGTGCTCCGGCTGCATACCGGGCCCGGGCCCCGACCTGGCCACGATCAGGGTGACCAGGTCGAGAGGGGCGGACTCTAATGAACCGCTGCGGCCACCGGTGATCACGTAGAGCCGCTCGGGGCTGGCGTCCTCCCAGTGGGTGTCGTCACCGCGCCGGTGATCCGGGTCGCTCACGCGGGCTGCCCGTCGCGGCGGGGCGGGCTGCTGAGGTGCTCTCCGATCCGCGCCACCAGGTCACGCATCCGCTGACCCATCAGACCGGCGTCGACGCCCTCGTCGGCCAGGACGGCGAGGTAGGCCCCGGCGCCGGCCGCCATCAGGTAGAAGAAACCGCCGTCCATCTCGATCACGACCAGCCGCATCCGGCCCTCGCTGTGCGGGAGTTCGGCGGCGACCGCGCCCGCGAGGCTCTGCAGGCCGGCGCAGGCGGCGGCCAGCCGGTCGGCGGTGTCGGTCTCGGCGCCGTACTGCGCCATGCGCAGGCCGTCGGCGGAGAGCACGATGACATGACGGGTCTGCGGAACGCTCTCGGCCAGGTCCTTGAGCATCCAGTCCATGTCGGGCCGCTGCTGACTCATGGCTGTTCCCCCTTGCTCGCCGAGGCCGGCGAGGCGTCGCGGTTCTGGTCTGCGCCGGTCTGGCGTTCCCCGGACAGGCCGCTCTGGAAGGCGGCCAGCCACATACCGGGCTGCACCTGGGGCGCGGGCTCCGGTTCGGTCGTGGCGGTCCGGGTGGTCGTGGTGGTGCCCGAGAACTCCGGGGCACCGTCGGAGGCGACGGGCTGCGTTGGTGCCGTCACACGGGTCTTGCGGCGCCGCTGCGGCAGGCCGCTGGGCGTCCGCTCGGTCACGACCGGCGCGTCGGGGTCGGACGGGCCGGTGGCCGGGCGGGACGGCCCGGAGGCGGCGGTGGTGGCGGTGGCCGGGCGGGACGGCCCGGAGGCGGCGGACGCGCCGGAGGTGGCGGAGGGCTGCCCGGCCGCCTCCCGTGCGGCCGGTGCCAGGGCGCCACGGGGCCCGGAGGAGGTGCCGATGCCGTGGGCGATGCCCGTCGCGGCCGAGGCGGTGGTGATCAGGTCCTGCGGTACGACGAGGACGGCGCGGACACCCCCGTACGCCGATGACCGCAGCGAGACCTGGAAGCCGTACGCCTGCGACAGCCGGCCCACCACGGCGAGCCCCAGGCGCGGAGTCTCGCCCAGGTCGTTGAGGTCGATGCCCTGCTGTGCCTGGCGCAGCATGCGCTCGGCCCTGTTCCGGGCCTCCTCGCTCATGCTCACACCGCCGTCCTCGATCTCGATGGCGATGCCCGCGTTCACGTCCACCGCGGTCAGATGGACCTTGGTCTGCGGGGGCGAGTAGCGGGTGGCGTTGTCCAGGAGCTCGGCCAGCGCGTGGATGAGGGGCTCGACGGCGGGGCCGACGACGGCGACCTCGGAGACCGAGTGCAGCTCGACGCGCTGGTAGTCGATGATCCGGGACATCGCGCCGCGCAGCACGCTGTAGAGCGGTACGGCCCTGTTCCACTGGCGGCCCGGCCGCGCCCCGCCGAGCACGGCGATGGAGTCGGCGAGCCGGCCGATGAGCGCGGTGCCGTGGTCGAGCCGCAGCAGGTCACCGAAGACGCTCGGGCTCTGGCCGTGCCGGTCCTCCATCTCCCGCAGTTCCTGGGCCTGTTGGTGCACGATGGCCTGGACGCGGCGGGCGATGTTCACAAAGGCGCGCTGTGCCGAGTCGCGCAGGTCCTCTTCGGCGACCACGGCGTCCAGCACCGAGCGCAGCACCGCCTGGTGGGCGGCTCGGAACTCCGGCGTCAGCCCCGGCCCGTAGGCGTCGGGGGCCGCCGGCGAGGCGAGGACGTCCTCGGGGAACTCGCCCTCGCGCAGCCGCCGCACCACGTCCGGAAGCAGCGTGTCGGCGAGCCGTACCGTCTCCGCCTCCTGCCGTGCGAGGGCGGTCCGCTGCTCGTCCACCGTGACCCGCAGGTGCGCCAGCTCCCGGCCGCGCCGGGCGGCCGCACCGCACGCGAGCGCGACCGCGACGAAGGCGGCGGCCCCGAGCCAGGCGACCGGGGTGCGGGCCGGTGCGGGGACCAGGGCCACGGCGACGGCGGTACCCGCTGCGATCACCATGGCGGGCAGCGCCCACAGGGCGGGAGAGGCGGGCCCTGGACTTCCGGGCGACGATCCCAGTCGAACCATCAAAACCCTCAAACGATCGAAAACGAAAGATCAAATGACAAGGACGCAACGGCCCGAAAGCTTATCGGTCCCGTGCGTGAGCCTTGACAACGGGTCATGATGTGGACGTGGCAGGGGAGTTGCGAACAGAAGACGCCCCGGACCCCACCGGGTCCGGGGCGCCCCAAGGTGCCTGACAGGTGCCTACGCGTCCGCCGCCTGCGCCTTCAGCGCGCGCTCGACGCCCGCCCGCGATTCCGACACCAGCCGCCGCAGCGCCGCGTTCGGCTCGGCGCTCGCGAGCCAGGCGTCCGTCGCGTCCAGGGTCTCCCGCGTCACCTGGAGTGCCGGGTACAGGCCGACCGCGATCTGCTGGGCCATCTCGTGCGAGCGGGACTCCCACACACCCTTGACCGCCGCGAAGTACTTCTCCGCGTACGGGGCCAGCAGCTCGCGCTGGTCGGTCTGGACGAACCCGCCGATCACCGCCTCCTGCACGGCGTTCGGCAGCTTGTCGGACTCCACCACGGACGCCCAGGCCTCGGCCTTGGCCTCCTCCGTCGGCCGGGCCGCCCGCGCCGTCGCCGCGTGCCGCTCGCCCGCCGCGGTCTTGTCCCGCTCGTACTCGGCGGCGATCTCCGCCTCGTCGTACACGCCCGTGGCCGCCAGCCGCTCCACGAACGCCCAGCGCAGCTCGGTGTCGACGACCAGGCCCTCGATCGTCTGCGTGCCCTCCAGCAGCCCCGTCAGCAGGTCCAGCTGCTGCGGCGTACGGGCGGTCGCCGCGAACGCCCGCGCCCACGCCAGCTGGTGGTCGCTGCCCGGCTCGGCGGTGCGCAGGTGCGCCAGCGTCGCCTCGGTCCAGCGCGCCAGCGCCGCCTCGCGCCGCTCGGGCGCCGCGTACAGGTCCAGCGCCAGCTTCACCTGCCGGTGCAGCGACTGCACCACACCGATGTCCGACTCCTTCGCGATGCCGGACAGCACCAGCTCCAGGTACGCGTGCGTGGCCAGCTCCGCGTCCCGGGTCATGTCCCAGGCCGACGCCCAGCACAGCGCGCGCGGCAGCGACTCGGTGAAGTCGCCCAGGTGCTCGGTCACGTTCGCCAGCGACACCTCGTCCAGGCGGACCTTCGCGTACGACAGGTCGTCGTCGTTGAGCAGCACCACGGCCGGGCGCCGCTTGCCCACCAGCTGGGACACCTCGGTCCGCTCGGTCGCCGTGACGTCCAGCTCCACCCGGTCCGTACGGACGAGCTTGCCGCCCTCCAGGTCGTACAGCCCGATCGCGATCCGGTGCGGACGGAGCACCGGCTCGCCCTTGGCGCCGGCCGGCAGCGCCGGGGCCTCCTGCCGGACGGCGAACGAGGTGACGACGCCGTCCCCGTCGACCTCGATCTCCGGGCGCAGGATGTTGATGCCGGCCGTTTCCAGCCATGCCTTCGACCAGGTCCTCAGGTCACGCCCGGAGGTCTCCTCCAGCGCGCCCAGCAGGTCCGACAGGCGCGTGTTGCCGAACGCGTGGCGCTTGAAGTACGCCTGCACGCCCCGGAAGAAGGCGTCCTCGCCGACGTAGGCCACCAGCTGCTTGAGCACCGAGGCGCCCTTGGCGTAGGTGATGCCGTCGAAGTTGACCAGGACGTCGTCCAGGTCGTTGATCTCGGCCATGATCGGGTGCGTGGACGGCAGCTGGTCCTGCCGGTACGCCCAGGTCTTCATCGAGTTGGCGAACGTCGTCCACGAGTGCGGCCAGCGCGAGCCGGGCGCGGCGGCCTGGCAGGCGATCGAGGTGTACGTGGCGAACGACTCGTTCAGCCACAGGTCGTTCCACCACTCCATGGTGACCAGGTCGCCGAACCACATGTGCGCCAGCTCGTGCAGGATGGTCTCGGCACGCACCTCGTACGCCGCGTCCGTCACCTTCGACCGGAACACGTACTGGTCGCGGATGGTCACCGCGCCCGCGTTCTCCATCGCGCCCGCGTTGAACTCCGGCACGAACAGCTGGTCGTACTTGGCGAAGGGGTACGCGTAGTCGAACTTCTCCTGGAACCAGTCGAAGCCCTGCCGCGTGACCTCGAAGATCGCGTCCGCGTCCAGGTACTCGGCGAGCGACGGACGGCAGTAGATGCCCAGCGGCACGACCTGCCCGTCCGGGCCCTCATAGGTGCTGTGCACCGCGTGGTACGGGCCCACGATCAGCGCCGTGACATAGGTCGACATGCGCGGCGTCGGCTCGAAGACCCAGGTGTCGTCCTTGGGCTCCGGCGTCGGGCTGTTCGAGATGACGGTCCAGCCGGACGGCGCCTTCACGGTGAACTGGAAGGTGGCCTTCAGGTCCGGCTGCTCGAAGCTGGCGAACACGCGCCGCGCGTCCGGCACCTCGAACTGGGTGTAGAGGTACGCCTGGTCGTCGACCGGGTCGACGAACTTGTGCAGGCCCTCACCGGTGTTCGTGTACGCGCAGTCCGCGACGACCGTCAGCTCGTTGCGGCCCTGCTTCAGGTGCTTCAGCGTGATCCGCGAGTCCCGGAACACGGCCGCGACGTCCAGCGCGTGACCGTTCAGCACGGCCTTGTGCACGGCCGGGGCGACCAGGTCGATGAAGGTCTCCGCCCCGTCCTCGGCGGAATCGAAGCGCACAGTGGTCACGGACCGGTAGGTGCCGCCCTCCTGCGCGCCACTGAGATCGAGGTCGATCTCGTACGAGTCCACGGTCAGCAGCTCCGCCCGCCGCTGGGCCTCTTCACGGGTCAGGTTCGTGCCAGGCACCCGGTCATCTCCTCGTTGTGTGACGTTTGCGGTCATCCTTCCACGGAGGGCGCCCCGGCGGAGCGGCGTTCCCGCTCCGGCGACACCTCGTGCTCCGACGTCGGAAGGGCGGCCACCCCCTTCAGGGTGGCCGCCCTCCTCGCGTGACTGCCGGCGTCAGGCGCCCTTGAGCTCCTCCGCCACCAGCTCCGCGATCTGCACGGCGTTCAGCGCCGCGCCCTTGCGGAGGTTGTCGTTGGACAGGAACAGCGCGAGGCCGTTCTCGACGGTCTCGTCCACCCGGATACGGCCCACGTAGGAGGCGTCCTTGCCGGCCGCCTGGAGCGGGGTGGGGATCTCGGAGAGCTCCACGCCCTCGGCGTCCTTCAGCAGCTCGTGCGCGCGCTCCACGCTGATCGGGCGCTCGAAGCGGGCGTTGACCTGGAGGGAGTGGCCGGAGAAGACCGGGACGCGCACGCACGTGCCGGAAACCTTCAGCTCGGGGATCTCCAGGATCTTGCGGGACTCGTGGCGGAGCTTCTGCTCCTCGTCCGTCTCGAAGGAGCCGTCGTCGACGATCGAGCCGGCCAGCGGCAGCACGTTGAAGGCGATCGGGCGCTTGTAGACGCCCGGCTCCGGGTACGTCACGGCCTCACCGTCGTGGGTGAGCTCGGCGGCCTTGTCGGCGACGGCCTTGACCTGGCCGTCCAGCTCCGCGACGCCCGCCAGGCCCGAGCCGGAGACGGCCTGGTAGGTGGTGGCGACCAGGGCGGTCAGGCCCGCCTCCTGGTGCAGCGGCTTGAGCACCGGCATGGCGGCCATGGTGGTGCAGTTCGGGTTGGCGATGATCCCCTTGGGGCGGTCCTTGATCGCGTGGGGGTTCACCTCGGAAACGACCAGCGGCACCTCGGGGTCCCGGCGCCAGGCGGAGGAGTTGTCGATCACCACGGCACCCTGCGAGGCGACCTTCTCGGCGAGCGCCCGGGAGGTGGCGCCACCGGCGGAGAAGAGCACGATGTCCAGGCCGGTGTAGTCGGCCGTGGAGGCGTCCTCGACGGTCACCCCGTCCAGGACGGAGCCCGCCGACCGGGCGGAGGCGAACAGCCGCAGCTCGTCGACCGGGAAGTTCCGCTCGGCAAGGATCTTGCGCATGACCGTGCCGACCTGACCGGTGGCTCCGACGATTCCGACCTTCACGGGGACTCCTCCGTACGTGCTTGCGGGCCTGGCGGCCTGGGTGCCGCACCCATGATGCGTATCACCTGGCCCGGCTTGTCCAATTCATTGTCCGGGACGTGAGAAGCAGCACGCGAGGCGACGGAAAGGGCGGGCGCCCGGTCCGGACGCCCGCCCTCACTCACCGTACGTACGGAGCTACGGAGTGACCTTCTCGATCACGACGCTGCCCGTGCCCGCGGCCGTGCCGCGCGCCGTCAGCAGCGACACCTCGCCGAAGAACCGCCGGCCCTCGGGGGCCGCGCCGTTCACCAGTACCTCGGCCGCGACCTGCGCGGACGCGCCGCTCGCCAGGGTGACCGGCTTCGACTCGTCGACCTTGAGCGTGCCGAGCGCGGACGAGAAGTACACGTCCTTGTAGTCGTACGTGGTCGTCCCGGCCGGCACCGCGTACCCGTCCACGACGATCGTGTACGTCCCCGGGGCGGGCTTGGCCACCGAGACCGACTCCTCCGAGTCACCGTCCGCCGACTGGCCGACGACCTTGCCGTCCTTCAGGACGGTCAGGTCCAGGTCGGCGCCCTTGTCGGAGGGGTTGCCGATCACCACGTCCAGGCGCTCCACGCCCTCGCCGACCGTCACCGTGCTGGTCTGCGACTCATGGTTCAGAATCGTCGGCGTGGCGACCTTCGCCGAACCGAGCGATCCGCCCTTCAGCTTGCCGTTGATCGCCGCGAAGGTGTTGGTGACCTTCCAGTCGACCGCGGTCGGCGTGCCGGCCTTGGCCTCCGGGACCGTCTGCACGGCCGGGTCGAAGGCGGCGCCCAGCACGGACACATCCAGCTGGTACGGGTTGTCCAGGTCCGGCGACGTACGGCGCGCCTCGACCTCGATCTCCCACACGCCCGGCGTGGGGTCGGCGTACGAGCGCGCGTCGGGGCGGCACGTGTTGGCCGGGTTGTAGTGCGGGTAGCACACGTTGGACGCGGTGCTCTCGGAGGGCACACCGTACGGGTGGATGGAGATGAACCGGGTCTGGCTCTTCTCCTTCAGCCCGCCGATCGCGACCTCCAGCGCCTTGGCGCCCTCGGGCACGGTGACGAAGTAGGACGTGTGACTGTTGCGCTGGACGCTGCCGCTCGCCGAGAAGGTGTACGGCGCCTTCGCCAGGTCCTGCGAGACGACCACGGTGGCGAGGATCTGCTTGTCGACGCCCTCGGTGTCCTCGTCGTCCGCCTCCACGATCGCGCTGTGCACGCCCGCGGAGCCCGGCTTGGCCTGCACCTTGACGGTGACCGGCTTGTTCAGCGGCAGGTCCACCTCGTCGTCGCCGAGGATGCGGAAGGTGCCGTCGTTGTACTTCAGGTCCAGCTCGTGCTCGATCGGCCGGTCCGGGCCGGTCGTGCGCGTGATGGTGACGTCGTACACCTTCTTCTGGCCGACCTTCAGGCCGCCCTCACGGTCGTAGATACCGGTTCCCGGCTTCGTCAGGTGCTGGTCCAGCGCGGTGTCGACCGGAGCGGCGACCTTGTAGTCGTGCGCGGTCGCGCCGTCCTCGATCGACTCCCAGGCGTCCACGACGTCGATGAGGCCGGAGCCCTGCTCGTGCGCGGCGACACCGGGGATGCGGTTGGCGGTGCTGGTCAGCGCGGTGCGCAGGGTCAGCGGCGACAGCTCGATCTTCTTCTGCTTGGCGGCCGAGATCAGCAGCGCGCTCGCGCCCGCCGCCTGCGGCGAGGACATCGAGGTGCCGTTGAGCATCCCGTACCCGGCGGGCAGCTTGTAGCTGGTCTCGGGCACCCCTGCGCCCGCCATCCACAGCGGGATGGTGTTGACCGCCGAGCCGGGCGCGGAGATCGTCGGGGTGAAGCCGCCGTCCTCACGCGGGCCGCGCGAGGAGAAGGGGAACATGGCGTACTTCTTCTCGACGAGCGAGGCGTAATTGGCCGCCCAGGTCTCCCTGGAGATGGCCGCGCCGACCGAGACGACCTTGTCGGCCAGGCCGGGGTCACCGATGGTGTTGATGCCGGGCCCGGAGTTGCCGGCCGAGATCACCAGCTGGACGCCGTAGGTGTCGATGAGCCGGCCGTACAGCTCGGCGCGGGCGTTGTCACCGGAGTTGAGCGCCGGCAGACCGCCGATGGACATGTTGACGATGTCCACACCGCGGTTGATCACGAGGTCGGCCATGCCCTCGGTCAGGGCGGTGTTGGTGCAGCCGCCGGACCAGGTGCAGGCGCGCGAGGACACGAGCTTGGCGCCGGGCGCGGCACCGTTCATCTTCCCGCCGAACAGCCCCTTGGCGGCGGTGATGCCGGCCACGTGCGAGCCGTGGTCGGAGTTGACGATGCCGATGTTGACGTAGTCGGCCTTGTCGCCGTTCGCGTTGTGGACGACGTCCTTGCGGACCTCGACCACGAACGGGATGCGCTCGACGACCTCGGTGGCCGGGTTGTCCGTACCGAAGTGGCCGATCTGGAAGCCGTCCTTGTACGGCTTCATCGCCACGTCGTCGGTGAAGTCGGCGTTGTCGTTCAGGTCGACCCGGACGGTTCCGGCGGCCGCGTCGTACAGCACGCCCCACGCGTCGGTGGTGTCACCGTCCCGGTTGAGGTCGCCGGCCATGTCGCCGCCGCGCGTGACGGCCTCCGCGAAGCGGCTGTAGGCGTGCTTGCCGGCCGGGGCGGTGAAGGTGCGCCCGTCGGCGGTGAACGTGGGCCCCTCCACGGCCACGTTCATCCGCCGCCAGGTGCCGTCGCCGTCCGAGACCGGGTGCGTGGCGGTGACCCAGTCGGTGATCTTGCGCTCACCGGTGGTGGTCTTCTGCAGCGCCGGGTGGTCCAGGTCGACACCGGAGTCCAGGATGCCGATGGTCACCCCACGGCCGTCGGCCTTGCGGTACTTCTTCACGAAGTCGACCGCGCCCGTCTCGAAGGACGGGTTGTACGGGTTCTTCGCCGGGGTCCTGGCGTCCGGGCCGGGGTAGGTGGCCGTCGTCCCGGTGGCGGCGTCGGCGCCCCGCGCGGCGGACTGGCCCGCGTCGGGCGACGGGTCGTCCAGCTTGATCTCGTACTGGAGGTCGATGCCCTTGACGGAGGCCAGCTTCGCGGCCGAGGCGAGCGCGGACTCGGCCTTCGCGGTGGGCAGGGTGGCGCGGACGTAGCCGAGCTTGTCGTACGTCGTGCCGACGGTCGCGCCCTGGACGCCGTCGAGCTGTGCGGCGACCTGCTCGGTCTGGCCGGGGGCGGTGGCCACCATGACGGTGAGGGTCTTCTTGCCCGTGGCCTGTGCCTCGGCGAGCCGCTCGGTGTCGGCCGAGCCGAGCTTGTCCGCGGTGGCGGACGAGGGGGCCGGCTTGGGCGGCGCGGGGTCCGCCGGGTCGGCGGCGAAGACCGGGGCGGTGCCGGCCGCGACGAGCGCGGCCACCAGGCCTGCGGCGGCGGCCACGCGAGCCGTCCGTCTGCGCCCGGGGGTCGGGCTCCCTGATATGGGGCCCTGGGGTTCGAGGGTGGTCATCAGCATCCCTGTCGGTGAAAGAGACAGTCCGGAATTCGGTGCCGGATGACCGCTCACCCTGTCGTAAGTGACGGGGTTTTGTGGAGGGTTGTCGGAGGCCGGGATACGGTCATGGCGTACATCCGCCACCGCGGGCTGTACGCCATCGGGAACGAACCTGGCGAAAAGTCCCCATATATACCTGGGCGTTCAGCCTTTTTCTCACCGGCGAACCCGGCCGTGCCCCACTAATCTCGGCGCATGAGGGAGAGGTTGAGAGTGGCGGCCTACGCCGTGTGCGTACGGGACGAGCGGATACTGCTGGCCCGGGGGACCGCCGACGACGGCACCAAGGAATGGACCCTGCCAGGCGGCGGCATGGACCACGGAGAAGACCCCCTCGACACCGTCGTACGGGAAGTCGAGGAAGAGACCGGCTACCGCGCCGAGATGACCGCTCTCCTCGGTGTCGACTCGAAACGGAGCCGCTACACCGGCCGCCTCGGCGGTGTCACCGACTTCCACCGGCTGCGCATCCTCTACGAGGGCCGGATCACCGGCGGTGACCTGCGCCCCGAGGTGGGCGGCTCCACCGACCTGGCCGCCTGGCACCCGCTGGAGGACGTCCCCTCCCTCGTACGCGTCGGAGTGGTCGACGTCGGACTGCGGCTCTGGCGCGAACGGCCCGATGCCGGACGCCTCACGCACAACGGCTGAAACACGCTCAACGCGACCGGTCGAGGCAACTGTGCCGCGCCCCGCCGGAGTCCTGCTCCGTGACCACAGACGCGCAGAGGGGAACCCCGACATGTCAGTACGCAGGTCGCTGCCCGCCGTGGTGGTGGCAGCAGCACTCGCCGCCACCGCCTTCACCGCACCCGCCACGGCCGCCGAACGGACGGAACGCACCGGGCGCACGGGCGGTGACCACCGGCAGACCCAGGCGGCCCTCGACGCCCTCGTCCGGGCCGGCGTGCCCGGCGCGCTCGCCCAGGCGCAGGACCGGCACGGCACCTGGAACGGCACCGCCGGCGTCGCCGACCGCACCACCGGACGCCCGCGGCTGCCGCAGGACCGCTACCGCGTCGGTTCCGTCACCAAGCCGTTCGTCGCGACCGTCCTGCTCCAACTCCAGGCCGAGGGCCGCCTCGACCTCGACGACACGGTGGAGCGGTGGCTGCCGGGCGTCGTGCGCGGCAATGGCCACGACGGCCGGAGGATCACCCTGCGCCAGGTGCTGAACCACACCAGCGGGATCTACGACATCACCTCGGACCCCGGCTTCCAGAAGAAGGTCTTCGGCCCCGACTTCCTCCAGCACCGCTACGACACCTGGACCCCGCGCCAGATGGTGGCCATCGCGATGACGCACCGGCCCGACTTCGCCCCGGGTGCCGACTGGAACTACTCCAACACCAACTACCTCCTCGCCGGAATGGTGATCGAGAAGGTCACCGGCCGGCCGTACGGGAAGGAGGTCGAACGCCGCATCCTGAAGCCCCTGAAGCTGCGCGCCACCAGCGTCCCGGGCACGGACGCCAGGATGCCGCAGCCGAGCGGCCGGGCGTACTCACGGCTCTTCGCCGGGCCGGACGCCGAGATCCACGACGTCACCGAGATGAACCCCTCCGTCGCCGGTTCGGCCGGCGAGATGATCTCCAACTCGGCGGACCTCCAGCGCTTCGTCCGGGCGCTCATGACGGGCGGGCTGCTGCCGCCCCGGGAGATGAGGGAGATGACCACGACGGTCCCGATAGGACAGGACGAGCCCGGCACCCGCTACGGCCTGGGCCTGATGGTGCAGAAACTGAGCTGCGGCAAGGAGGTCTGGGGGCACAACGGCGGTATCCACGGCTCCGGAACGGGCATGGTGTCCACCCGGGACGGGAGCCACACGCTGGCGTCCAACGTCAACGGCGACTGGGCGGGGGACACACAGGCGATCGTCGAGGCGGAGTTCTGCCGCTGACCCGCCGAGCGGCCGGCCCGCCGAGCGACTGACCCGCTGAGCGGCCGGCCTACCGGGGCAGGACGACCACATAGGCGGCCGGGGCGCGGTCCCCGGCCGCCATCAGCGCCGTACGCACCACGACCGCCTGCTGCTCCGATGCGTCCCTCAGCTTCCGGGGCGTGATGTGGACGACGGTGATACCGAGCCGCTCCATGTGCTCGCGCTTGCGGGTGTACTCCGTCCACAGTGTGCCGTCGTCCTGGCGCGGCGAACGGGTGTCGAGCTCGACCGCGACGGCGTGGTCCGGCCAGTACGCGTCCACACCACCCAGGTGCGGGCCGCCCGGCAGCCGGAGATCGACGTTCCACAGGGGCTCCGGCAGGGCGTGCGTCCGCACCATCTCGTACAGCCGGTCCTCGGCCAGCGCCCGCCCCTCGGCGAGCAGCGAGTCGACGGCGTCCACGACGTGCGGCCTCGCCAGCAGCCGCGACCGGTTCAACTCGCGTACCACCGCCCCCGGTTCGCAGTGACCGCCACGCACGGCCTCGGTCAGCAGCCGGCGTACGGTGTGGGCGTCACCGATGTGCGCCACGGCGTCCGCCAGCGCGCGGGCCACCGGGGCGACGGGTACACCGGTGACCTCCACCGGCTTCGGCAGCTCCTGCGCACGCACCACCCGTACGCACCCGGTGGACCGCAGCCGCCGGGTGCGCGGGACCAGCACGTCGATACGGTCCAGCGACAGCAGCGGCGGGGCCGCCGCGAACCGGTACAGCGCGAGCGCGGCGAGGCCGGTGACCATCGCCCCGGTCGGCTGCGGATGCCGGTCGGCGTACAGCAGGGCGGCGTGCAGCCGCTCCTCGCTGGTGGGCGGACCGGGGTGCAGCAGGTACACCCCCGGCAGGAACTGCTGCCAGGGCCCACCGGCCCGGCACTGCGCGCCGACCTCGGCGGCGGACACGCCCTGTGCCCGCAACTGCGCGGCGGACAGCACGCGCCGCCGGTCGGCGGCCAGGTGGGACAGGGGGCGGGGGGAGAGCGGGGTGTTCGTCATGCCCGGGGGTTTCCCGCCAACTGCCCACCCGCTAACCGCTGTTACACGTCCGTCGACAATCCGGGACAACGCCGTCCTAAAGTACGGGCGTTCGACTGCCGATCAGGGGCCCCGATCACGCTTCCGACCTGGGCGTCGACCCACCACTCGGACCGGTGTCCGTCCAGGGAACAGGTGCCCGGGCCCACGCCCCGGCCCCGGCGCCTGCGGGGAGCCGGTCGGCCCGCCCCGCCCCGCGCCGGGGCGCCGGCCTCAGCCCGCCGACGCGTCGCAGGCCTGGGCGCGGAGGGCGCGGGCCAGGTCGTCTCTGGCCTCCAGGACCAGGCGGCGCAGCGCCGGGGCGGCCGACTCGTGCGCGGCGAGCCACGCGTCGGTGGCCTCCAGGGTCGACGGGTCGTCCTGGAGCGACGGGAACAGGCCCCGCACCACGTCCATGCCGATCTGGATGGACCGCTCGGTCCACACCCGCTCGATCGCGGCGAAGTACTTCGGCGCGTACGGAGCGATCAGCGCCCGCTGCGACGGCTGACCGAAGCCCGCGATCGTGGCCTCCACCAGCGCGTTCGACAGGACGTCCGACTCCACGACCTGCGCCCACGCCTGCGCCTTGACCGCCTCCGAGGGGCGGGCCGCCAGGCAGCGCACCTGGTGGCGCTTGCCGGACGCCGTGTCGTCGCGCGCCAGCTCCGCCCCGATCGCGGCCTCGTCCGCGCGGCCGTGCGCGACCAGCGCCTCCAGGAACGACCAGCGCAGCTCCTGGTCCACCTCCAAGCCGTTGATCTTCGCCGTGCCCGCCAGCAGCGCCTCCAGGAGCTGGAAGTCGGCGTCCCCCGTGGCCGTCGCCGCGAAGAACCGCGCCCAGGTCAGCTGCTGCTCACTGCCGGGCTCCGCCGCCCGCAGCCGGGCGAGGGCGCCCTCGGCCAGCAGCCGGCCGCCCTCCTCGCGCCACTGTGGCGCCGCGTAGTGGACCAGCGCGGAGCGCGCCCACGCGTGCAGCATCTGCAGCACACCGATCTCGGACTCCCGCCCCGCGAAGGCCAGTACCAGGGACACGAAGTCCCGTGCCGGCATCAGCGCGTCCCGCGTCAGGTTCCACAGCGCGGACCAGCACAGCGCCCGCGCGAGCGGATCCTTCAGGTCGCCCAGGTGGGCCCGCAGCGTGGCGAGCGAGGTCTCGTCGAAGCGGACCTTGCAGTAGGTGAGGTCCTCGTCGTTGACAAGAATGAGCTCTGCCCGTTCCGCCCCCGCCAGCTCCGCCACCACGGTCCGCTCACCGGTGACGTCCGCCTCCGCACGGGCGTACCGCACCAGCTCGCCCTCCGGCGAGCGCCGGTACAGGCCCACCGCCACCCGGTGCGGCCGCAGCTCACCGCCCTCCTGGAGCACGGCGAGCTCCGAGATCCTGCCGTCCGCGTCGTAGGAGACGACCGGCGCCAGGACGTTGACGCCCGACGTCTCCAGCCAGGACCGGGACCAGGCCTTCATGTCGCGGCCGGACGTCTCCTCCAGCACCGACAGCAGGTCGTCCAGCCGCGTGTTCCCGTACGCGTGCCGCTGGAAGTACCGGCGGGCGCCCTCCATGAACGCGTCCCGGCCCGCGTACGCCACCAGCTGCTTGAGCACCGCCGCGCCCTTGGCGTACGTGATCCCGTCGAAGTTCAGCTTGGCGTCCTCCAGGTCACGGATGTCGGCCGTGATCGGATGCGTCGACGGCAGCTGGTCCGCCCGGTATGCCCACGCCTTGCGGTTGTTGGCGAAGGTCACCCAGCTGTTGGTGAAGCGGGTGGCCTCGGCCAGCGAGAAGGAACCCATGAAGTCCGCGAAGGACTCCTTCAGCCACAGGTCGTCCCACCACTTCATGGTGACCAGGTCACCGAACCACATGTGCGCCATCTCGTGCAGGACGACGTTCGCCCGGCGCTCGTACGCCGCCTGCGTCACCTTGCCCCGGTAGATGTACTCCTCGCGGAAGGTCACCATGCCCGGGTTCTCCATGGCGCCGAGGTTGTACTCGGGCACGAAAGCCTGGTCGTACTTCCCGAAGGGGTACGGGTAGGCGAAGTTGTCGTGGAAGAAGTCGAAGCCCTGCTTGGTGACCAGGAAGACGTCGTCCGCGTCGAAATGCTTCGCCAGGCTCCTGCGGCACATCGCGCCCAGCGGGATCTCCAGCTCCCCGCGCCGGTAGGTGTCCGTCACATGGTGGTACGGACCGGCCACGACACAGGTGATGTACGTCGAGATGGGCGCGGTCTCGGCGAACCGCCACACCCCTCCCTCGCGCGACTCCTCCGCGCCGTTGCTCCACACCGTCCAGCCCTCGGGGGCCGTCACCTCGAAGCGGTAGGGCGCCTTCAGGTCGGGCTGCTCGAAGTTGGCGAACACGCGCCGCGCGTCGGCCGGCTCGTACTGCGTGTAGAGGTAGACCTCGCCGTCCTCCGGGTCGACGAACCGGTGGAGCCCCTCGCCGGTCCTGCTGTACGCGCACTGCGCGTCCACCACCAGCACGTTCTCGTCCGCCAGGCCGTCCAGCGCGATCCGGGACCCGTCGAAGACGGCCGCCGGGTCCAGTTCCCGCCCGTTGAGCGTCACCGCGTTCACCGACGGGGCGATCAGGTCCACGAACGTGGCCGTACCCGGCGCGACACGGCGGAACCGGATGGTCGTCACCGAACGGAACGTACGCCGCTCCGACTCGCTCTCCCCGACGGCCGACCGCAGGTCGAGCGCGACCTCGTACCCGTCGACGGACAGCAGCTCCGCCCGCTCACGGGCCTCGTCGCGGGACAGATTCTCACCGGGCACGGGCGGCACTCCTTTGTGGCTCGTTGGTACAGGAGTGATCCTCCCATGCGCCACTGACGCGCGGCAGCACGCGGGAATGCCCCCGGCGCCCCTCGCGTTGTGACCGGGGATGAGCACGGCGCTACCACCAGTGCAGATCACGAGTGCAGACCATGAGGAGTGACATGTCCGAGAGCAGGACCACCGCCGACTTCTGGTTCGACCCTCTGTGTCCCTGGGCGTGGATGACCTCCCGCTGGATGCTGGAGGTCGAGAAGGTCCGCCCGGTCGACGTGCGCTGGCACGTCATGAGCCTCGCCGTCCTCAACGAGGACAAGCTCGACCAGGTCCCGCCGGAGTACCGCGAGATGCTGGAGACCCAGGCGTGGGGCCCGGTCCGGGTCGTCGTCGCCGCCCAGCAGCTGCACGGCGACGAGGTGGTCGGCAAGCTCTACACCGCGCTCGGCACCCGTTTCCACAACAAGGGGGAGGGTCCGACCCGTACCGCGGTCCGCGAGGCGCTGGAGGACGTCGGCCTGCCCGTGTCCCTCGCCGAGTACGCCGACAAGGACACCTACGACACCGAGCTGCGCGCCTCGCACCACGAGGGCATCAGCAAGGTCGGCCAGGAGGTCGGCACCCCGGTCATCGCGGTACCCGGCCCGGACGGCGAGCAGATCGCCTTCTTCGGCCCGGTCGTCACCCCCGCCCCCCAGGGCGAGGAGGCGGCCAAGCTGTGGGACGGCACGCTGATGGTGGCGTCGATCCCCGGCTTCTACGAGATCAAGCGGACCCGCACCCAGGGTCCGGACTTCAGCAACCTGTAGCGACCCCCCGCGCGCAGAAGGCCCCCCGCGAGTCCCGTCCTCGCAGGGGGCCTTCCTTCATCCGCCTGCCCGGTGAAGGTTGAGAAGACGATCACGAGCAGGACGTTTCACGGCACCGTCGTCAGGGCGCGATCAGCGGCGTCCGCTCCTTGGCCCGGGCGTAACGCTTCGCCACGTCCTGCCAGTTGACGACCTGCCACATCGCCTCGATGAAGTCCACCTTCTGGTTCTTGTACTGGAGGTAGAAGGCGTGCTCCCAGGCGTCGAAGACCAGGATCGGCACCGAGCCCTGACCGACGTTGCCCTGGTGGTCGTAGACCTGCTCGACGATGAGGCGGCCGCTGACCGGCTCGTACGCCAGGACGCCCCAACCCGAGCCCTGGGTGGTCGCGGCGGCCTTGGACAGCTGCGTCCGGAACTTGGCGAAGGAGCCGAACGACGCGGCGATCGCGTCGGCGAGCTCACCCACGCCGTCCGCCGCCAGCGGCTCGCCACCGCCGCCGTTCTTCTTGCCGGTCATGTTGTGCCAGTAGATGGAGTGCAGGATGTGGCCGGAGAGGTGGAACGCGAGGTTCTTCTCCAGGCCGTTGATGGAGCCCCACTGCTCCTTGTCACGGGCCTCTTCCAGCTGTTCCAGGGTGTCGTTCGCGCCTTTGACGTAGGCGGCGTGGTGCTTGTCGTGGTGCAGCTCGATGATCTGCGGGTTGATGACCGGCTCGAGCTCCGCGTAGTCGTACGGAAGTTCAGGAAGTGTGTAGATCGCCATGTCCGAGCCCTCCGACTGCTGCTGCTTATTGCGAACTATATGCAAGTGCAGGCTAACAGCAGCAAGCTCGGAAGTTGATCAGCCCTTCGTCCTAGGCCGCGAGTCCCTGGCGATCACCGCCAGGTCCGGGAAGTCGGTCACCACGGCGTCCACCCCGAGCGCGAAGTGCTGGGCGTACTCGGCGAAGGCGTCCCCGAAGGCGTCCGGGTCGGTGCCGCGCCGCAGCTCGGCCGGCAGGTACCGGTTCTCGGCGCGGAAGGTGTACGCGCCGACCTTCAGCCCCGCCGCGTGCGCGTCCTGGAGCAGGGTCGAGGGCGGCACCAGGGACGACTTGTCGGGGCCGATCCACTGTGCGTACGCGGCGATCGTGCGCAGTCCCGACGGGGTCATCATGTCCCGGTACGTCATGGGATGGCCGTACGGGCCGCCGACGGTGCCGAGGGCCTGCCAGAGCGGGACGCGCAGCCGCTCCTCGGCGAGCCGCAGCAGGCTGGACGGCTCGAAGGACTGGATCACGCACTCGTGCGGCCCCAGCCGGCGCTCGCGCACCGCGTCGGCGAGGAGCGGCTCCAGGGGAAGACCGAGGGAGCGGAAGTACGTCGGGTGCTTGGTCTCCGGGAAGACCGTGACGGTCCGGCCGTGGCGGCGGGACAGCCGGCGCGCCAGGTCGACGACCTCCTGGAAGGTCAGCACCTGCTGGCGCCCGTCGAAGACGGTGTTCCTGTTCCGTACGAGCGGCAGGCGCTCGACCGCCCGCAGGGTCTTCAGCTCGGCGAGCGTGAAGTCCTCGGTGAACCAGCCGGTGACGGTCCGCCCGTCGACGGTCCTGGTGGTGCGGCGCCCGGCGAACTCGGGGCGCCGGGCGACGTCCGTGGTGCCCGAGATCTCGTTCTCGTGGCGCACCACGAGGTGGTGGTCGCGGGTGGGCACGAGGTCCGGCTCGATCCAGTCGGCGCCGGTCTCGACGGCGAACGTGTACGAGGCGGCCGTGTGTTCGGGGCGCCATCCGGCCGCGCCCCGGTGGCCGATCACGAGTGGTCCGGGGGCGGCGGCCGTGGCGTGGGCCGGAGCGGTGGACAGGGAGGTGGCGGCGGCGGTGGCGCCCGCCGCGAGGAGTACCGAGCGACGTCTCATGGGCCCGGACGGTAGGCCCGCGCCGGGGGCCCGCCCAGGTCACTTCACGCCCTGTGCGGGCGGTTTTCACCTCCCGTACCGCACGGGACCGCGCAAACGGAGGAGCCCCCGGCGCGCGACGCGCCGGGGGCTCCTCACGGTGAACGGTCAGGCGGACTTGGCCGCCACCAGCTTCTGCCGGGCGAACCCGACGGCGGCCAGGCACAGCGTCAGGCCGCCGGTGTAGTACAGCTGGATGCGGGTGTCCGGCTCACGCGCCATCAGGACGAAGACCGCCGCCATGCCGGCGAGCGCCACCCAGGTCAGGTACGGGTACAGCCACATCTTCACGACCAGCTTCTCGGGCGCCTCGCGCTCCAGCCGGCGGCGCAGCGTCAGCTGGGACACGGCGATGAAGAACCACACCACCAGGATGATCGCGCCGATCATGTTGAGCAGCCAGGCGAAGAGGTCGTCCGGCCGCCAGTAGCTGAGCAGGACGCACACGAAGCCGAACGCCGACGAGGTCAGCACCGCGATGCGCGGCACCCCGCCGGAGATCCGGCCGAGCAGCTTCGGGCCCTGGCCGCGGGCCACCAGCGAGCAGGCCATGCGGGAGGCGCCGTAGATGTTGGCGTTCATCGCGGAGAGCAGGGCGATGAGCACGACCACGTTCATGATCTGACCGGCGGCCGGGATGCCCAGGAAGTCCAGGGTGGCGACGTAAGGGCCCTTCTTGGCGACCGACTCGTGGGTCCAGGGCAGCAGCGTCACGACGACGGCCATCGAGCCGACGTAGAAGATCGCGATCCGCCACATCGCCGTACGCACGGCCTTGGCGACGCCCTGGACCGGGTGCTCGGACTCGGCGGCGGCGATGGTGACCGTCTCCAGGCCGCCGTACGCGAAGACCGAGGCGAGAAGACCGACGATCAGGCCCTCCGTGCCGTTGGGCATGAAGCCGCCGTGGCCGGTGAGGTGGGTGGCGCCGGGGGAGTCCGTGCCGGGCAGGACGCCCGCGATGGCCAGGACGCCGATGCCCAGGAAGAGGACGATCGCGCCGACCTTGAGCGCGGCGAACCAGAACTCGAACTCACCGAAGTTCTTCACGGCCGCCAGGTTCGTGGCGCAGAAGAGCGTCATGAACAGGGCCACCCACACCCACTCCGCGGTGCCGGGGAACCAGGCCACCATGATCTGCGCGGCGCCCATGCCCTCCAGGCCGACCGCCACACACATCAGGAACCAGAAGGACCAGCCCGCCGTGAAGCCCGCCCACGGGCCGATGGCCCGCTCGGCGTGCACCGAGAACGAGCCGGAGGCCGGGTTGGCCGCCGACATCTCGCCCAGCATGCGCATCACGAGCATGACGAGGGCGCCGGAGAGCGCGTACGCCAGGACGATCGACGGACCGGCGGCCGCGATGGCCTGGCCGGAGCCGACGAACAGTCCGGCGCCGATGACACCGCCGAGGGCGATCATCGACAGGTGTCGTTGCTTGAGGCCGTGCGTGAGCGGCGCGTCGCCAGGCGGCGAGTCGACCGGAGCCGACTCGGCGGGCGCGGTGGTCCGAGACATGGGCGTGCCCTGTTCCGTAGCTGAGACGGGTGACGGAGGTACGTGTGCGGCCCACGAGTCCGGGCCGGGGCACAGTCTGGGCGGGCGCACCGCTCACAGGGAACAACTGCCCGCTATACGGACACTGTGCTCACACAATGTGAACGATCACCCACACAACCATCACACCGGTCGGGTGCGCAACTCCCTTACCCACGCCACCACCAGCACCGCCCCGGTCGCCGCCGCCGACCACAGCACCTGCGGCCGCGCCCCGTCGTCCAGCAGCATCAGCACCAGGACTGCCGCCATCGACGCGAGCGCCGCCCACGTCAGCCACGGGAAGCCCCACATCTTCAGGGTCAGCTTCTCGGGCGCCTCACGCTCGATACGAGGCCGCAGCCGCAGCTGCGACACCGCGATCAGGCTCCAGACGAACAGAAGCACCGCCCCGACCGCGTTCAGCATGTAGAGGAAGACCGAGTCCGGCCACTTCAGGTTGAGGAGTACGGAGACGAAGCCGAACGCCACCGACGCCAGCACCGCCCGGCGCGGCACCCCTCCGCCCGACACCGCGAGCAGCCCCTTCGGCGCCTCGCCCCGCTCCGCGAGCGAGAAGACCATCCGGGACGAGCCGTACAGGTTGGCGTTGAGCGCCGACAGCAGCGCCACGAACACCACGACGTTCATGATCTGACCGGCGGCCGGCACCCCGACCGCGTCCAGCACCGCCACGTACGGGCTCTGCCCCGGCTCCATCGACGTCCAGGGCAGCAGCGTCACGATGACCAGCATCGAACCGACGTAGAAGAAGAGGATGCGCCACACGGCGCTGCGCACCGCGCGCGCCACATTGCGGGCCGGGTCCTCCGACTCGGCGGCGGCGATCGTCACCACCTCCAGCCCGCCGAACGCGAACACCACCGCCAGCACCCCGGACACGACCCCGTCCCAGCCGTTGGGGAGGAAACCGCCCTGCCCGGTCAGGTTCGCGAGCCCCACCGGGGAGGTGTCCGGCAGCCATCCGGCGATCGCCGCCACACCCAGCAGCAGGAACAGCACGATCGCGCCGACCTTCAGCGCGGCGAACCAGAACTCGAACTCACCGAAGTTCTTCACCGCCGCCAGGTTGGCGACCGTGAACACCACCATGAAGATCAGCACCCAGGTCCACTGCGGAACGCCCGGCACCCAGCCGTTCGCGATCCGGGCCGCGCCCGTCGCCTCCACCGCGAGCACGACCACCAGCAGGAACCAGTACAGCCACCCGACCGAGAACCCGGCCCACCGGCCCAGCGCCCGCTCCGCGTGCACCGAGAAGGCACCCGACGCCGGCATCGCCGCCGACATCTCCCCGAGCATCCGCATGATCAGCATCGCGAGCGCACCCGCGATCAGATACGACAGCACGATTCCCGGCCCGGCGACCGCGATGCCGGCGCCCGAGCCGACGAACAGCCCGGCGCCGATCACCCCGCCGAGGCCGAGCATCGTCAGGTGCCGCTGCTTCAGCCCGTGCGACAGGGGCTCGGGCGCCGGGGCGAGCGGCGTGGGCGGGGCGTCGTGCATGGCGCTCGTACTCTCAGGTGTTTGGAAGGACCCCACAGTCTCTCCGCTCACGCCCTCCTGGTGCAAAAGGGACCGTCCACTCGGCGTCCCTAGTGACGAGCGTCACGCCGATCGTGGCATGTCCCAGTTCTTTGTGTGAACCCCACCAACGCCAGGTCAACCGCTTTGTGGTCGGCTGACGGTGATCGGTCGTTCACCCGTGGGCTACGGTCAGCCTGTCCTGAACGCCTTTCACCCTGCCGGAGCCCCGATGAGCACTGCCGCCGCCCCCATCCGCCACGGAGCGGTCCTCGCCGATCTGCTTCCGGCGACCCGCGCCCGCGACATCGCGCTCGTCGCCGGCGGTGCCGTGCTCACCGGCATCGCCGCCCAGATCGCCGTGCCGGTCCCCGGCTCGCCGGTCCCCGTCTCCGGACAGACCTTCGCCGCCCTGCTCGTCGGCACCGCACTCGGCGCCCGCCTCGGCTTCCTCTCCCTCGCGCTGTACGCGGTGGCGGGCATGGCCGGCGTGCCGTGGTTCGCCCAGGCCACCTCCGGGTACGCGATGCCCTCCTTCGGCTACATCCTCGGCATGCTGCTCGCCGCCACCGTCGTCGGCGCCCTCGCGCGGCGCGGCGCCGACCGCTCCGTCCCGCGCATGGCGGGCGCCATGGTGCTCGGCTCGCTGATCATCTACGCGGTCGGCGTGCCCTACCTGGCCCTGGCGACCGGCATGACCCTGCCGCAGGCGGTGGCCGCGGGCCTGACGCCCTTCCTGATCGGCGACGCGCTCAAGGCGGCGCTGGCGATGGGCGTGCTGCCCACGGCGTGGAAGGTCATCGGCCGGAAGGGCTGACTCCGTAGCTCCCGTAGCCTCCGTAGTTCCGCGAGAAGAGGTTCGCCGGGTCGTACTGCTCCTTGACCCGGGCGAGCCTCTTCGCCGTTTCCGCGTCGTACAGCCCCTCGCCCCGGTCGCCCGCGGCGAAGCTGAAGTTGAGCGAGCGGCCCGTCGTCACGTGTGCCAGGGCCGCGAAGACCTCCTCGTACCGCTGCCTGACGGCTCCCACGTCCGTACCGTCCAGGCCCGACAGCACCTGCACCAGGAAGCGCGCGTCGCGGTGCGGCACCGCGTTCGGCCGGTCCTCGGCCAGCGCCCCGCCCAGGTGCCGGATCTGCGTCACGGTCCACACCGGGGAGCGGGGCCCCGTCAGCGTCAGCAGCCGCCGGGCGTCCGCGACCGGCAGCTCACGCACCATCACGCTCTCCCCGTAGTACGCGTGCGGCTGCTCCGGGTCGCTGTGGATCGTCGCCGACTCGGTGTACGGCATCTCCCGCAGCGAGTCCTCCACCGCCGCCCCGACCGCCCGCAGCGGCGCCACCAGCCGCTCGCCCTCCGCCGCGCCGCCGGTGTACGCCACACGGACCGACGCGGTGTACCGGCCCCGCAGAGGGGCGGGCACGAACGGCACGTCGGGGACGACCATCACACTCAGGGCCGAGGTCAGCGTCACCGGCACGGTCCGCGTCCACTCCAGATACGTACGGACCGCGTCGTCGACCAGGCCGTCCGCGAACACGAGGGACCCCCCGTACAGCCGCGCCACCGGCACCAGGCCGACCTCCATCGCGGTGACGACGCCCAGGGTGTGCCCGCCGCCCAGCAGCGCCCCGTACAACTCGGCACCGGACTGCGCGGTGACGCGACGCCGCTCGCCGTCGGCGGTCACGACCTCCACCGCGCGTACGTGGTCGGCGGCGTACCCGAACTCCCTCGCCAGGATGCCCAGTCCGCCGCCCAGCGTGTACGAGACGGCGCCCACACCCGGCGCGGAGCCGTTCAGCGGCGCCAGCCCGTACGGCGCGGCCGCTTCGACGACCTGGCCCCAGCGGACGCCCGCCTCGATCCGGGCGGTGCGCGCCTCCGGGTCGATCGTCACGCCGTCCATACGGCGCGTGGAGACAAGGACGCCGCCCTCGGCGGCCCCGGGCAGCCCGTGCCCGGTGGCGTGGACGCCCACCGGCAGGCCGCGCCCGGCGGCGTACGCGACGGCCCGGCGCACGTCGTCGGCGTCGGTCGCGGCGACCACCAGGTCGGGCCGCAGGGCGAAGCCGGTCTGGAAGCCGGCGAGCTCGGCGTCGTACCCGGCGTCGCCGGGGCGATACGTGATCATGGGAAAGGCTCTCCGTCCACTCGGTGGTGTACGGAGAGCCTTTCGCCGATACCTGACAGGATCCGTCAGGTATTGATCTGCTTCTTGCGAGCCCGGTCGAGGACGACGCCGATGGTCACGACGACGACCGCGACGAAGACCGAGGACAGGACCACCTCGCGGTTGTCCTTGTCGTAGACCATGTAGGCGAGCACGAAGGTGATCATCGCGGCGGTCGCCCACGTCAGGTACGGGAAGAGCCACATCTTCACCGTCACCTTCTCGGGCGCCTCGCGCAGCAGGATCCCGCGCATCCGCAGCTGCGTGAAGCAGATGACCAGCCAGACGAACAGGGCGACCGCGCCGGACGAGCTCAGCAGGAAGTCGAAGACCGTGTCCTTGAACGCGTAGTTGAAGTAGACGGCGGCGAAGCCGAAGGCGACCGAGGCCAGGATGGCGGCCGTCGGCACACCCTTGGCGTTGGCCTTGGCGAAGGCCTTCGGCGCGTCACCGCGCTCGCCCAGCGAGAACGCCATGCGGGAGGCGGTGTACAGGCCCGAGTTCAGGCAGGACAGCACGGCCGTCAGCACGATCACGTTCATGATCTGGCCGGCGTGCGGGATGCCGATGGAGTCCAGGGCGGCGACGTACGAGCCCTTCTCGACGATCGACTTGTCGTTCCACGGCAGCAGGGTCAGGACGACGAAGATCGAGCCCAGGTAGAAGACGGCGATGCGCCAGATCACGCTGTTGGTGGCCTTGGTGACCGCGCGGCGCGGGTCCTCGGACTCACCGGCGGCGAGCGTGACGATCTCGCTGCCCATGAAGGAGAAGACGACCATCAGTACGCCGGTGAGGATGGCGCCGGCGCCGTTCGGCATGAAGCCGCCGGTGTCCGTGAGGTGCGCGAAGCCCGCCCCCGGGTTGTCGGAGCCCGGCAGGAAGCCGAACACGGCCAGCAGACCGATCACGACGAAGGCGCCGATGGCGACGACCTTGATGCCCGCGAACCAGAACTCGAACTCGCCGTACGACGAGACCGAGGCGAGGTTGGTGGCGGTCAGCACCACCATCACGATGAGCGCCCAGGCCCACTGCGGCACGGCCGGTATCCAGCCCTCCAGGATCACCGCGCCCGCGGTCGCCTCGACCGCCAGCACCACCACCCAGAAGAACCAGTACAGCCAGCCGATCGAGAAGCCCGCCCAGCGGCCGAGCGCGCGGTCGGCGTACGCGGAGAACGAGCCCGAGTTCGGGCTCGCGGCCGCCATCTCGCCCAGCATCCGCATCACGAAGACGACCAGTGCGCCGACGAGGGCGTACGAGACGAGGATGGCGGGACCGGCCTTGGCGATGCCGCCGGACGACCCGACGAACAGGCCGGCGCCGATCACTCCGCCGATCGCGATCATGGAAAGGTGGCGGTTCTTGAGCCCCGCCTTGAGACCGTCTGAGGACTGCGGAGTACCGGGTTCGCCGGTCGCTCCGCCTTCCTTCTGCAGGGTCTGCTGCGTCGTCATGGACGAATCCTTATGTCTGGGGTGCACTCGGGTCACGAGCCCGTGCATTGAAACCCGAGACGGGGAGAGGCCGAAAGAGCCGATTCCGGATCGTGATACGCGGGCCCCGCTGACAGCTGCCCGGCGGCGTGCGTGCCACACTCGGACCCATGCGCGTGTACCTCGGCTCCGACCATGCCGGCTTCGAACTCAAGAACCACCTCGTCGAGTGGCTCAAGGCCCACGGCCACGAGCCCGTCGACTGCGGCCCCCACATCTACGACGCCCAGGACGACTACCCGCCGTTCTGCCTCCGCGCGGCCGAGAAGACCGCCGCGGACCCGGACAGCCTGGGCATCGTGATCGGCGGCTCCGGCAACGGCGAGCAGATCGCCGCGAACAAGGTGAAGGGCGTCCGGGCGGCGCTCGCCTGGAGCGAGCAGACGGCCGCGCTCGGCCGCGAGCACAACAACGCGAACGTCGTCGCCATCGGCGGCCGGATGCACTCCGTGGAGGAGTCCACGAAGTTCGTGGAGACCTTCCTCAACACCCCGTACTCGGGTGAGGAGCGTCACACGCGCCGCATCGAGATGCTGTCGGCCTACGAAACCACCGGCGAGCTCCCCCCGATCCCGGCCCACCACCCCCAGCAGGACTGACCCCGTAGGGGCGGGCGGCCGCCCCGTTGTCGGCAACGTCCCGCACGGCGGGTCCCGTTGTGGGCAACGTCCGGTGGGTCCCGTTGTGGGCAGTCGTGCCGCAGGGCGGGACGGGTGGGCACAACGGGACGGGGCGGTGCCCTTGCTCGGTGCGCCCCTGGCGCGGCCGGTGGGTGGGGTCGCGGCCCCTCCGGGCTCACCTCCTCGCGGTCGGCGGGGCACCCCACCGGTCGGGTGACCGTGCGTCGCCGCCGATCCGCTGCGGGAGCGACCCTGCACGGCCACACCCCGGGCGGTACGCCGGGTGCGGGACTCACACATTCGAGGAGACGCTCAGCCATGCCCGAAGGGCATACGATCCACCGCCTCGCCGAGGACCATCTCGCCCGCTTCGGGGGCCGCGCCGTCCGCGTCACCAGCCCCCAGGGCAAGTTCTCCGACAGCGCCGCGATGCTCGACGGCGGCGTCCTCGACGATGTCGACGCCCACGGCAAGCACCTGTTCCTCGGGTTCGAGGGCACCGGCTGGGTCCATATCCACCTCGGTCTCTTCGGCAAGGTGGGGTTCGGTGACGCGCCCGCGCCGCCCCCCACCGACACGGTGCGGCTGCGGATCGCCGGCGCCGGGGCGTACATGGACCTCCGCGGGCCCACCACCTGCGCCCTGATCACCGAGCCGGAGAAACGGGCGATACACGAGCGGCTGGGGCCGGACCCGCTCAGGAACGGTGACGACCCGGACAAGGCGTGGCGGCGGATCTCCAGGAGCCGCACCACCATCGCCGCCCTGCTCATGGACCAGAAGGTCATCGCGGGCGTCGGCAACGTCTACCGCGCCGAGGTCCTCTTCCGGCACGGCATCGACCCCTACCGCGCGGGCAAGGACCTCAGCCGGGCCGAGTGGGACGCGATGTGGGCCGATCTCGTCCTGCTGATGCGCGAGGGCGTACGCAACAACCGCATCGACACCGTCCGTCCCGAGCACACCCCCGAGGCCATGGGCCGCCCGCCGCGCGTGGACGACCACGGCGGCGAGGTGTACGTCTACCGCCGGGCCAACCTGCCCTGCCACATCTGCCGCGGCGAGATCCGCACCGCCGGCCTCGCCGCCCGCAACCTCTTCTGGTGCCCCTCCTGTCAGAAGCCGTGAGGCAGCCAGGGCGCGACCGGGGAACCGAAGGCCAAGGACGCCTCGGCCAGGGCACCCCGCCGCAGCTCCCGCACCAGGCCGGCGCCCGCCAGGGACGCCAGTGACTGCCCGCCCAGGTACGCCGCGCCCAGCTCCCGTACCGACAGGGCGAGGTCCGCGGCGTCGCCCGTGCGGGAACACACCGCGCCCTTGGGGTCGCCGGACAGCCGCCAACGCCCCGTGTTCCACGGGCAGAAGGCGTCGTCCACCTCCAGGACCACGTCCACCGGCGCCTGGTACGTACGGGCCTCCAGCGCCGCGCCCACGTCCACCAGCCGTACGTGCAGCCCGTCCTGCACACGCACGGCGCAGCGCCGGATGTCGGAGACCAGGTGCTGCCACGGGTCGTCCACCGGGCGGTTGTGGACCTGGAGCGTCGACATCAGGTCGATCCCGCACAGGAACCGCCACACCGCCGCGTAAGCCGCCGGGTCCAGCGCGCCCGTGCTCCGCAGCCGCACCGTGCCCTTCGGCACCGACGCCGCCCACTCCGGCTTGGTGCTGTACAGCGCGAACCCCACGGTCTCCCCGTCCCGCTCGGCCAGTACGCACTGCAACGGCGACGCCCCGTCCCGGGATTCCGGCGGGTCCAGCAGCGGCAGCCGTTCCCAGCCGGGGCGGCGGGCGAGCATCCCCGGCCGCTCGGCGACCAGCCGCGCGTACACGGCCTCGCACGCCCCGCTCGCCTCCGTGGGCGGGACGAGCCGCAGGGCTACGTCATCCGTCGCCTCGGGTACGGACAGCCGCACCCGATCCGTATCGATCTCCGCGCGCAGCTGCCGGGTGGCGATGCCGTACCCGAATCGCCCGTAGATGGCCGGTTCCGACGCCGTCAGCACGGCCAGCGGCTCGCCCCAGGCGAACACGTCGTCGAGCTGGCGCCGCATCATCGACGTGAGGATCCCGCGCCGCCGGTGCGTCGACGCCACGCTCACCATCGTCACGCCCGCCGCCGGCACCAGCGCGCCCCCCGGCACGGACAGCCGGAACGTGAACGCCCCGGCCGTACCGACGCACACGTCGCCGTCCCAGACGCCGATCGACCGCTCGCGCTCGGTGAGCGCGTCCCACAGTTCCCGCTCCTGGGGGCTCTCCGGCACACCTCCGAACGCCAGGTCCAACTGCCTGAACCAGCAGTCCCATTCGGCCGAGCGGAGCACCCGTAACTCTGTCGTCATATGCCATGCGTATCAGGCACCCGGCACCGGGGCGACCCAATTTCGAACACAATGTCACAGGGGTCCCCCTGCACGGGGCCCCACCGGGTGGATAGGGTCCAGGCCAATGGCCCGCAGCGCACGAGTGGACGCGTACCTGGCCCGGATGCGGAAGAACGCACGCCGGGTCAAAGTCGCGCTGCGCAAATCCGGCGTCGACTACTTCCGGGGCGACGGCTCCGACTGGATCGCCCTGGCGGGCCTGCTGCTCACCGTCCCGGCGATCACCTTCCTCACCATCACCACTCCCGTGTGGGCGGCCCCGGCCGCGCTCGTCCTGCCCATCGTCGCGGGCGGCCTGCTCCTGCGCCCGGCGAGCCTGCTCGCCCTGTACGCGGCGGCCGCCGGCGCCCTGATCGTCGAGTCCGCCGTCCTCGGCCCGTACACCGAGGGCGCCGCGCGGGTCACGCCCGGCACGGTCCTGGTGGTGGCCGCCTGCGGGCTGTTCGGGCTGCTGATAGCCCAGTTCCGGGCCCGGGTCGGCGTGCCGTGGCGGCGCGGCGGCACGATGCTGTTCGACCTGCGTGAACGCATCCGGGTGCAGAGCGCACTGCCCCGGCTGCCCAAGGGCTGGCACCACGAGATGGCGCTGCGCCCGGCGGGCGGCCAGTCCTTCTCGGGCGACTTCGTCGTCGCGGCTCGCACGCACGGCGGGCGCACCCTGGAGGTCGTCCTGACCGACGTGTCCGGCAAGGGCATGGACGCGGGCTCCCGCGCCCTGCTGCTGTCCGGCGCCTTCGGCGGGCTGCTCGGCTCTCTGCCGCCGCACGGCTTCCTCCCGGCGGCCAACGGCTACCTGCTGCGCCAGGACTGGGACGAGGGCTTCGCCACCTCGATCCACCTGGTGCTGGATCTCGACACGGGCGACTACGAGTTGCTGTCGGCGGGCCACCTTCCTGCGCTGCAACTGCACGCGGGCAGCGGGCGGTGGGAGGAGAAGAGCGGTGAGGGCCCGCTGCTGGGCGTGTACGACGGCGCCGAGTTCCATCCGGTCAAGGGTTCGTTGCGGCCCGGTGACGTCCTCATGCTGTTCACCGACGGCCTGGTGGAGGCGGCGGACCGGGACATCGCCGAGGGCATCGACCGGCTCACCGGCGAGGCCGACCGCTATGTGGCGTCCGGCTTCCAGGGTGCGGCCTGGCACCTCATCGAAGCGTGCGCCAAGGACGTCAACGACGACCGGGCGCTGCTGCTCATCACTCGTGACGCGTAGGGGGACGGCATGGCGTATCTGACACTGGTCGAGGTCGAGGCGATCGCCCGGGAGGCCCACGCCGGCCAGACCGACAAGGCGGGCCGTCCCTACACCGAGCACCTCCGGGCGGTGGCCGAGGGGGTGCGGGTCCGGGGCGGCAGCGACGAGCAGGTGGCCGCGGCCTGGCTGCACGACGCCGTGGAGGACGACAGGCTGTCCGAGGACTGGCTCCGGGACGCCGAGCTGCCGCGATCCGTCAAGGACATGGTGCTGGCACTGACCAAGCGGCCGGGCGAGGACCTGGAGGCGTACACCTCCCGCGTCCTGGCCGTGGAGGGCGCCCGCCTGGTCAAGGAGGCCGACCTCGCGCACAACGCCGACCCGGACCGCCTGGCCGTCCTGGACGAGGCGACCCGGGCGCGGCTGACGGCCAAGTACGCGCGGACCCGGGCCCTGCTCGGCCTCAGCGGCGCTTGAGCTCCGCGGCGTCGCGGCGGAACGCCCACTCCATCCTCGGTTCGGTCACCCACCGCAGCGCCCGCCGCACCGGTGGGGTGCACATCGCGGTCACCGCGGCGGCGGCCACCACCGTGACGACGACCCGCCCGAGGGGGGTGCCCAACTCGTACGCGGGGACGAGCGCCCAGTAGTCCATGGCCTTCACCAGGAACCCGTGCAACAGGTAGCCGCAGATGGTGCCCGCCCCGAGGACGGTGAACCAGGTCCGCCGGCGCGGCACCCAGGCGAGGAACGCCGCGGTCAGCACCAGGGCGCAGCCGAACAGGGCGAAGGTCATGACCGGTCCCGCCCACCAGGGCGCGTCCAGCTCCTCGGCGCTGGTGGAGCGGTAGAACCAGCCCATCCGGATGTCCGGCGCGATCCAGTACGTGAACGCCAGGGCGCCCAGCGCGACCGGCACGGCCGCAAGCCGGACCGCGCGGCCGCGGACCAGCTCGAAGTGTTCGGGCCGCAGCGACAGGCCCAGCACGAAGAACGGCAGGAACTGGAGGATCCGCTGGAGGTCCAGGTCCTGGCCGATCCCGGGGGTGAGCGCACCGAGCGCGGCGATGACCAGGGCGACGGGCAGCGGGTGGCGCAGGGTGCGCCACAGGGGTGTGGACAGCCGCCAGGCGAACAGCGCGATCAGGAACCAGGTGAGGTAGATCGGGTCGGTCAGGCTGAGGGCCTGCTCGGGGGTGTGGCCGGCCCACCGCCGGTAGAGGGAGTACGCCACCTCGAACACCACGTACGGCACGACGAGCCCGGTGACCAGGCGCTTCAGCTGGTCGGGCCGGCCGGTGAAGCTCCGTGAGAAGTACCCGGAGATCACGATGAACGCCGGCATGTGGAAGGTGTAGACGAACATGTAGAGCGCCCTGGTCGCCCGGCTGCCGTCCATGACGGGCTCCCACGCGTGCGCCATGGCGACGAGCACGATCGCCAGGTACTTGGCGTTGTCGAAGAACGCGTCCCGGCCGGGTCTGTCCGCACCGCGTGCGCGGGTGCTCGTGGTGGTCTCGGGCTCCCTGACCGGTGGGAGCAGGGTCTGCTGATTTCCATGCGGAGCCTGGAACATCTGAGGCACCCTAGCCACGGTTCCGCCAATTCGTAAAACCCGGGGAAAGTCCCTGTCATTCGTATCTGACACCACCCGCAACCACACCCTATGCCCCAATTAATCCCCCTTAAACAGGGCATAACGCTACGCGTTCTTTGACGAAGAATTACTCGGCGGACACGCTGCGAATTTCCTGTGTCCAATATGTGTGTGGCGCGAAACGATCACATTGAATTCGTAGTCGGCTTTTCCGTCCGCCGCCCGGGCCGCCCACGGCCGCGGCGCGTGCTTGTGTGAACGATGTGTCAGCGGGCCTCACACGTGGGGAGGTTGGTGGCACGATGGAGCGAACGGGGGGCGCCGGGCCGTGCACCCCCGGGGCCGGCAAGGTGGACCGACCGAGGGTGTGTGATCAGTTGTGGCCATTTCACTGTCCGTGGTGCTGCTGTTGGCGATCATTCTGGTGGTGATGATCCGCGGCGGCTCCCTCAAGGCGGGCCCGGCGATAGTCGCCGTCCTTTTCGGTTTCTTCCTCGCCTCGTCCGGCATGGCGCCGTCGATACAGCGCTTCCTCAACTCGCTCGCGGCCACCATCAACCAGATCAGTTTCTGATCCTCCACCGGGTCGCAGCAGGCCATGGCCGGTCCGAGACTGGAAGAGGGGAGTCGGTCGAGGAGGACTCATGACGGGAATGACGCGCGAGGACATCCCCGTCGCCATCGAGGGCGACGGCGTGGAGCTGCGGATGCGGGAGGCCGGAGGCGACATGACCGTCGCGTTCGCGCGCCTGCCCAAGGGCATGGACATGGGGCCCGCCCTCAAGGGCATGCCCGGCGATCTGTGCCAGTGCCCGCACTGGGGCTACCTGTTCAAGGGGCGGGTGAAGATGCGCACCCGGGGCGGCGAGGAGGTCTACGAGGCGGGGCAGGCCTTTTACTGGGAACCCGGCCACGCGCCCGAGGCCCTGGAGGACTGCGAGTACCTGGACTTCTCGCCGACCAAGGAGTTTCGCGAGATCATCGCCCATGTGAAGGCCCAGATGGGCTGACACGACAACGGCCCGGGGAAAGCTCTCCGAGCCTCCCACCGGGCCGTGACCGGATGGAGCGGGCGACGGGAATCGAACCCGCGTAGCTAGTTTGGAAGACTAGGGCTCTACCATTGAGCTACGCCCGCAGGCAACGCACCGCGGGTCACAGGACCGCGGCACGAACGCATGGTCATCGTAGCGGGTCGGGCCGGGTCGTCGCACACTCCTTAAAGATGCCGACGCACCGCCGTGGGGCATGTACCCTACGTGTCGCACCGACGGGGTGTGGCGCAGCTTGGTAGCGCGTCCGCTTTGGGAGCGGAAGGCCGTGGGTTCAAATCCCGCCACCCCGACCACACCGGACGCGCCGGATCATGCGCGCAACCAAGATCACATTGTGGGCCTCATCCCGCTTGCGGTTACTATGCAAGCTGCGTGCCCGTGTGTCTCTCTGACCGGGCCGAATCCGCCGGAACCGCCCGCAAGCGGCGTCGGCAGAATCCAAGAATCAGCCACCAAGGAGACCGAACCGTGAAGAGCGCCGTGGAGACCCTGAACCCGACCCGGGTTCGGCTCACTGTCGAGGTGCCCTTCGAGGAGCTCAAGGACAGCCTCGACGCGGCGTACAAGAAGATCAACCAGCAGGTCACGGTCAAGGGCTTCCGCAAGGGCAAGATCCCGGCTCGTGTCATCGACCAGCGGTTCGGCCGTGGTGCGGTGCTGGAGGAGGCCGTCAACGACGCCCTCCCGAAGTTCTACACCGAGGCCGTCAACGAGGCCGACGTCAACCCGCTGGGCCAGCCCGAGGTCGACATCACCGAGCTGAAGGACGGCGAGCTGCTGGCCTTCACCGCCGAGGTCGACATCCGCCCGACGATCGAGATCCCGGACTACTCCGGCATCGAGGTCACCGTCGACGCCGTCGAGGTCACCGACGAGGACGTCGAGAAGTCCGTGCAGCAGCTGCGCGACCGCTTCGCCTCCACCAACCCGGTCGAGCGCGCCGCCGCCGAGGGCGACGTCGTGACGATCGACCTGGAGGCCAAGGTCGACGGCGAGGTCCTGCCGGACGGTGTCGCCAGCGGCGTGCAGTACACGATCGGCTCCGGTGAGCTCCTCGACGGCATCGACGAGGCCGTGACCGGCCTGGAGGCCGGTGGCGAGGCCACCTTCACCTCCGAGCTGAAGGGCGGCTCCGCCGAGGGCAAGGAGGCCGAGGTCACCGTCAAGGTCACCCAGGTCGCCGCCCGTGAGCTCCCCGAGCTCGACGACGACTTCGCCCAGATGGCGTCCGAGTTCGACACCCTCGAGGAGCTGAAGGCGGACAGCCGCAAGCGCCTCGAGAACATGAAGCAGTACGACCAGGCCACCCAGGCCCAGGAGCGCGTCCTGGACGAGCTGCTGAAGCTGGCCGAGGTGCCGATCCCCGAGAAGCTCCTCGAGGACGAGGTCAACACCCGCAAGCACAACCTGGAGCACCACCAGCTCGGCCAGATGGGTCTGACCATCGAGAAGTACCTGGAGCTCCAGGGCAAGACCCTCGAGGAGTTCGAGGCCGAGACCCGCGAGCAGGCGGTCAAGGGCATCAAGACCCAGTTCATCCTGGACGAGCTGGTCAACCAGGAGAAGCTCAACGTCAACCAGGAGGAGCTCACCGAGCACCTCATGCGGCGTGCGGCCTCCTCCGGCATGAGCCCCGACCAGTTCGCCAAGGCCGTCGTCGAGGGCGGCCAGGTGCCGATGCTCGTCGGCGAGGTCGCCCGCGGCAAGGCCCTCGCGGTCGTCGTCGAGGCCGCCAAGGTCGTCGACACCAACGGTGAGCCCGTCGAGCTGGACGACGACGAGGACGAGACCGCCGAGACGGTCGAGGCCTCCTCCGAGGAGTCCGAGGACAAGGCCGAGGACAAGCCCGAGGCCTGATCCCCGGCCCCGGCAAGAACGGTCCGACGGGCCCGACCGCACCGCGTGCGGTCGGGCCCGTCGCCGTACGGGCCGGGCCCGCCCCCGCCCCGCCCCGGACGGCCCGCGCGGCCCCTCGTCGGCCCAACTACCTTGCGCTCCCAGCGAACAGTTCGGGAACCGGGATGGCGCCCGCCGACCAGCGCGTTAGGGTCCATGAATACGAGGGCAGGGGAGTACCCGCCCCCAGTACGCAACACGCTGAGACGGCCGGAGCCGTCAGAGACGAGCAGGTGGATACGTGACGAATCTGATGCCTTACGCCGCGGGTGAGCCGTCCATCGGTGGTGGCCTCGGCGACCATGTCTACAACCGGCTGCTCGGCGAGCGGATCATCTTCCTCGGCCAGCAGGTCGACGACGAGATCGCGAACAAGATCACCTCGCAGATGCTGCTCCTTGCCGCCGACCCGGACAAGGACATCTACCTGTACATCAACAGCCCGGGTGGCTCGGTGACGGCAGGCATGGCCATCTACGACACCATGCAGTACATCCCGAACGACGTCGTCACCATCGGTATGGGCATGGCGGCCTCCATGGGCCAGTTCCTGCTCACCGGCGGCGCCACCGGCAAGCGTTTCGCACTGCCGAACACCGACATCCTGATGCACCAGGGCTCCGCCGGCATCGGCGGTACCGCCTCGGACATCAAGATCCAGGCCGAGTACCTCCTCCGTACCAAGAAGCGCATGGCCGAGATCACCGCGCGCCACTCCGGCCAGACCGTGGAGACGATCATCCGTGACGGTGACCGCGACCGCTGGTTCACCGCCGAGGAGGCCAAGGAGTACGGCCTGATCGACGACATCATGTCTGCCGCCGCGGGCGTTCCGGGCGGTGGCGGCACCGGCGCCTGAGCCGGCCCGCCCCTCGCCTCCCCAGCCCGCCGAACGCCACCAGGATGGTGAACACCCACATGAGCAACTTCTCCGCGAGCGGCCTCTACACCGGCCCGCAGGTGGACAACCGGTACGTCGTCCCGCGCTTCGTCGAGCGCACCTCCCAGGGCGTGCGCGAGTACGACCCGTACGCGAAGCTCTTCGAGGAGCGAGTGATCTTCCTCGGCGTGCAGATCGACGACGCCTCCGCGAACGACGTCATGGCGCAGCTGCTGTGCCTGGAGTCGATGGACCCGGACCGCGACATCTCCATCTACATCAACAGCCCCGGTGGCTCCTTCACCGCGCTGACGGCCATCTACGACACGATGCAGTTCGTGAAGCCGGACATCCAGACGGTCTGCATGGGCCAGGCGGCGTCCGCCGCGGCCGTCCTGCTGGCCGCCGGCACCCCCGGCAAGCGGATGGCCCTGCCCAACGCCCGCGTGCTGATCCACCAGCCGTCCGGCGGCACGGGCCGCGAGCAGCTCTCCGACCTGGAGATCGCGGCCAACGAGATCCTGCGTATGCGTACGCAGCTGGAGGAGATGCTGGCCAAGCACTCCACCCAGCCGATCGAGAAGATCCGCGACGACATCGAGCGCGACAAGATCCTCACGGCCGAGGACGCCCTGGCGTACGGCCTGGTGGACCAGATCGTCTCCACCCGTAAGAGCACCGCCGCGGCGGCAGCCTGACGGCCCCGCCTTCCCTTGGCGCGGTGTGAACCGTGCCAAGGGGGGCCCGAACACGGGGCCCGGCAAGGTACCGTCGGATATGAGGCACCAGGAGCCGGCTGAACCAAGCCGCTCCCAGGCGAAGGGGAAGCACCTCGTGGCACGCATCGGTGATGGCGGCGACCTGCTCAAGTGCTCGTTCTGCGGAAAGAGCCAGAAGCAGGTGAAGAAGCTCATCGCAGGCCCCGGTGTGTACATCTGCGACGAGTGCATCGACCTCTGCAACGAGATCATCGAAGAGGAGCTCGCGGAGACGAGCGAGGTCCGCTGGGAGGAACTCCCCAAGCCGCGCGAGATCTACGAGTTCCTGGAGGGGTACGTCGTCGGCCAGGAGCCGGCCAAGAAGGCCCTCTCCGTCGCGGTGTACAACCACTACAAGCGCGTCCAGGCCGGCGAGAACGGCGGCGGCGCGGGCCGGGACGACGCGATCGAACTCGCCAAGTCCAACATCCTGTTGCTGGGCCCCACGGGCTCCGGCAAGACGCTCCTGGCCCAGACCCTGGCCCGTATGCTCAACGTCCCGTTCGCCATCGCCGACGCGACGGCGCTCACGGAGGCCGGGTACGTGGGCGAGGACGTCGAGAACATCCTGCTGAAGCTCATCCAGGCTGCCGACTACGACGTCAAGAAGGCCGAGACGGGCATCATCTACATCGACGAGATCGACAAGGTCGCCCGTAAGAGCGAAAACCCGTCGATCACACGGGATGTGTCGGGCGAGGGCGTCCAGCAGGCCCTCCTCAAAATCCTGGAAGGCACCACGGCTTCGGTCCCGCCGCAGGGCGGCCGCAAGCACCCGCACCAGGAGTTCATCCAGATCGACACGACGAACGTGCTGTTCATCGTGGGCGGTGCCTTCGCCGGCCTGGAGAAGATCATCGAGTCGCGCGCGGGCGCGAAGGGCATCGGCTTCGGCGCGACGATCCGCTCCAAGCGCGAGATCGAGGCGAGCGACCAGTTCCAGGAGGTCATGCCGGAGGACCTGGTGAAGTTCGGGATGATCCCGGAGTTCATCGGCCGTCTCCCCGTCATCACCTCGGTCCACAACCTGGACCGCGAGGCCCTGCTGAAGATCCTCGTCGAGCCCCGCAACGCGCTGGTCAAGCAGTACCAGCGCCTCTTCGAACTCGACGGCGTGGAACTGGACTTCGACCGCCCGGCCCTGGAAGCCATCGCCGACCAGGCCATCCTCCGCGGCACGGGCGCGCGCGGCCTGCGCGCCATCATGGAAGAGGTCCTGATGTCGGTGATGTACGAGGTCCCGTCCCGCAAGGACGTGGCCCGCGTGGTCATCACGGAGGACGTCGTCCACAACAACGTCAACCCGACGCTGGTCCCGAGGGTCGTCAAGGACCCGGGCCGCCACGAGAAGTCGGCGTAGCGGGGCACGCACACCACAAGGGCGCCCGGCCGGTTCCGAGAACCGGCCGGGCGCCCTTTGTCGTGCCGGTGCGTCAGGCCTTGACGCGGACTTCCTTGCGGAACTTGCCGGTGACGTCCGCCGCCTCCTGTGCGGTGCCGGCCTTCCCCGACAGCATGCTGGCCATGTCCATGGGCAGCACCATGCCGAGGGTGCTGTGGTCGGCCCACACGCAGATGGTGGCGGTGAACTCCTTCGGCCCTGGTGAGGTCGATCCGCTCTCGGGCTTCGACTTCAACTGCTGGCACTTGAGGACGGAGCCTTCCGCCCCCGCGGGCGTGTACGCCTCCGGGCTGCCGACGAGCTCACCCTCCGCATCGCTTTCCTTCTGGGACTCGGACTTCATGTGGGCGAAGAACGCGTCCACGACCTTCTCGGGGTCCTCGATCTGACCGTAGACGCCCCCGAAGGTGAGCAACTTGCCGGACAGCGGGTTGTCCGGGCTGCCCGCCTTGTAGTTCGCCTCGACCTCCTTGCCGTTCTTGATGCCCCACTTCTCGGCGTCCTTGAGGATGTCGTCGTCGTTCGACGAGCTGCTGGTGTCGCTCGGGTCCTTCTTGTACTCGCTGAGCACCGTCTCCGGCGTCACCAGCTTGTGCGGGCCGTCGTCGGCGATGTCGGCGCCCCCACCGCCGCCGAACACGAAGTACGCGCCCACACCGATCGCCGCGACCACCGCGACCGCGCCGATGATCAGGCCCGTCTTCTTCTTGGGGGCCGGCGGCGGGGGCGGGGGGTAGGCGCCGGGGCCGGCGCCGTAGGGGGGCTGCGGGGGCTGGCCGTAGGGGCCGGGCTGCTGCGGCTGGCCGTAACCCTGCTGCGGCACGCCCTGCGGCGCCTGCTGCGGGTAGCCGTAGCCGGGCTGGGGCGCCTGCGGCTGCTGGCCGTAAGGACCCGGCTGACCGTACGGTCCGGGCTGCTGGGGCTGTCCGCCGTACGGGCCCGGCTGGTTGTAACTCATTAAGGGGCTCCCCCTCCGAATGCTTATGCGTTCCTCACATCCTGGCTGAAAGCCATGGGGCGCGGAGCGGCGGGGGGCCCAACCGTTACGGAACATTCCCGTTTCAGTACGGGCCTGTGACACCTCTAAACTGTGGCCCGTGACCGAGAACACTCAGCAGCAGCCAGCATCCGTCCCCGAACTGCCGACCCAGTACGCGCCGGCCGAGGTAGAGGGGAAGCTGTACGAGCGCTGGGTAGAGCGCGGTTACTTCACGGCCGACGCGAAGAGCGAGAAGCCCCCGTACACCATCGTCATCCCGCCGCCGAACGTCACCGGCAGCCTCCACCTGGGCCACGCCTTCCAGCACACGCTGATGGACGCCCTCACCCGCCGCAAGCGGATGCAGGGCTTCGAGGCGCTGTGGCTGCCCGGCATGGACCACGCCGGTATCGCCACCCAGAACAAGGTCGAGCAGCAGCTCGCCGAAGAGGGCAAGTCCCGCCACGACCTGGGCCGCGAGGACTTCGTCGAGCGCGTCTGGCAGTGGAAGGAGGAGTACGGCGGCAAGATCCTCGGCCAGATGCGCCGCCTCGGTGACGGCGTCGACTGGTCGCGCGAGCGGTTCACCATGGACGAGGGCCTGTCCAAGGCCGTCCAGACCATCTTCAAGAAGCTGTACGACGACGAGCTGATCTACCGCGCCGAGCGCATCATCAACTGGTGCCCGCGCTGCCTGACCGCCATCTCGGACATCGAGGTGGAGTACCAGGAGGACGACGGCGAGCTCGTCTCCATCCAGTACGGCGAGGGCGACGAGACGCTCGTCGTCGCCACCACCCGCGCCGAGACGATGCTCGGTGACACCGCGGTCGCCGTCCACCCGGACGACGAGCGGTACAAGCACCTCGTCGGCAAGCGCATCAAGCTGCCGCTGACCGACCGGACGATCCCGGTCGTCGCGGACACCCACGTGGACCCGGAGTTCGGCACCGGCGCCGTCAAGGTGACCCCGGCGCACGACCCGAACGACTTCGCGATCGGCCAGCGCCACGGCCTGGAGTCCCTGACCATCATGGACGAGCGCGGTGTCATCACCGTCCACGGCCCCTTCCAGGGCCTGGACCGGTTCGAGGCGCGCAGCGCCGTCGTCGGCGCGCTGCGCTCGCAGGGCCGGATCGTCGCCGAGAAGCGCCCGTACGTCCACTCCGTCGGCCACTGCTCGCGCTGCAAGACCACCATCGAGCCGCGCCTGTCGATGCAGTGGTGGGTCAAGGTCGGCCCGCTCGCCCAGGCCGCCGGTGACGCGGTCCGTGACGGCCGGGTGAAGATCCACCCGGAGGACATGTCGAAGCGGTACTTCGACTGGGTCGACAACATGCACGACTGGTGCATCTCGCGCCAGCTGTGGTGGGGCCACCGCATCCCCGTCTGGTACGGGCCGAACGGCGAAGTGGTCTGCGTCGGACCGGACGACGAGGCGCCCACCGGCGAGGGCTGGACGCAGGACACCGACGTCCTGGACACCTGGTTCTCCTCCGGCCTGTGGCCGTTCTCCACGCTCGGCTGGCCGGAGCGGACGCCGGACCTGGAGAAGTTCTACTCCACCGACGTCCTCCTCACCGGCCACGACATCATCTTCTTCTGGGTCGCCCGGATGATGATGTTCGGCCTGTACGCGATGGACGGCGAGGTCCCCTTCAAGACCATCGCCCTGACCGGTCTCGTCCGTGACGAGCGCGGCAAGAAGATGTCGAAGTCCTTCGGCAACGTCGTCGACCCGCTGGACTGGATGGACGCGTACGGCTCCGACGCCGTCCGCTTCACCCTGGCCCGCGGCGCCAACCCCGGCACCGACGTGCCGATCGGCGAGGACTGGGTCCAGGCGTCCCGCAACTTCACCAACAAGATCTGGAACGCCACCCGCTTCGCGCTGATGAACGGCGCGACGGTCCAGGGCCCGCTGCCCGAGCCGTCCCGGATGTCCGCCACCGACCGGTGGATCCTGTCGCGGCTGAACGCCACGGTCGCCGAAGTCGACGCGTACTACGAGGACTTCCAGTTCGCGAAGCTCTCGGACGCGCTGTACCACTTCGCGTGGGACGAGGTCTTCGACTGGTACGTCGAGCTGTCGAAGACCACGTTCTTCGGCGGCGGCGAGCCCGCCGAGGTCTCGGCCCGCGTCCTGGGCGAGGTCCTCGACGTGACGCTGCGGCTGCTGCACCCGGTGGCCCCGTTCGTCACCGAGACGCTGTGGACCTCGCTCACGGGCCAGGAGTCGCTCGTCATCGCCGACTGGCCGGCCGACTCCGGCTTCCGTGACGAGGCCGCCGAGCGCGAGATCGAGCTGGTCCAGCGGGTCGTCACCGAGGTCCGCCGCTTCCGCAAGGACCAGGGCCTCAAGGACGGCCAGAAGGTCCCGGCCCGCCTGGACACGGCCGGCACGGCGCTGGCGCCGCACGAGGCCGCCATCCGCCAGCTGCTGCGCCTCCAGCCGGAGGGCGAGGGCTTCCACGCCACCGCCTCCCTGCCGGTCGCGGGCGCCACTGTCGCGCTCGACCTGTCGGGCACCATCGACGTGGCGGCGGAGCGCAAGCGCCTCGCGAAGGACCTGGCGGCGGCCGAGAAGGAGAAGGCCCAGGCGACGGCGAAGCTCGGCAACGAGGCGTTCCTCGCCAAGGCGCCGGACAACGTCGTGGAGAAGATCCGTACGCGGCTGGCGAAGGCGGACGAGGACATCGCCCGGATCCAGAACCAGCTGGCGAGCCTTCCCGAGGCGTGACCCGTACGGCGGGGGCGCGGGGCGTGTGCCCCGCGCCCCCGCCGTTGCGGCACCGGTCCGGGTGCTGTCGGTGGGGCTCCGTAGACTGGGCCTGTGAGTGAGCAGCCCCCGTCCAGCGACAGCGACAGCGACGACTTCGACGAGATCGTGGAAGCCGCAACCGACCGAGACCCCGACCTGGCGGTGATCGAGGCCGGCAGCCGTACGCTGCGTGCCCAGGCCGGCCCGCCCCAGGCCGACGAGGCCGTCCCCGGGCGCCCCGCCGACCCGGAGGTGGACAAGGCGCTGCGGGTGGTGGAGCAGGAGCTGGCCACCCGCTGGGGCGAGACCAAGCTGGAGCCTTCGGTGACGCGGATCGCGGCGCTGATGGACGTGCTGGGCGAGCCGCAGCGCGCGTACCCCTCGATCCACATCACCGGGACCAATGGCAAGACGTCCACGGCCCGGATGATCGAGGCGCTGCTCGGCGCGTTCGACCTGCGCACCGGGCGGTACACCTCGCCGCACGTGCAGTCGATCACCGAGCGGATCAGCCTGGACGGTGCGCCGATCAGCCACGAGCGGTTCATCGAGACGTATCAGGACATCAAGCCGTACGTCGAGATGGTCGACACGTCCCAGGAATACCGGCTGTCCTTCTTCGAGGTCCTCACCGGAATGGCGTACGCGGCGTTCGCCGACGCGCCGGTGGACGTGGCCGTCGTCGAGGTCGGCATGGGCGGCAGCTGGGACGCGACGAACGTGATCGACGGCGACGTCGCCGTCGTCACCCCCATCGACCTGGACCACACGGACCGGCTCGGCACGACACACGCCGAGATCGCCGGCGAGAAGTCCGGGATCATCAAGCAGGGCGCCACCGTCATCCTGGCGCAGCAGCCGGTGGACGCGGCGCAGGTGATGCTGAAGAAGGCCGTCGAGGTCGACGCGACCGTCGCCCGCGAGGGCATGGAGTTCGGCGTCGTCTCGCGCGAGGTCGCGGTCGGCGGGCAACTGCTGACGCTGCGCGGGCTCGGCGGCGAGTACGAGGAGATCTTCCTGCCGCTGTACGGCGCGCACCAGGCGCACAACGCGGCGGTGGCGCTGGCGGCCGTGGAGGCGTTCTTCGGCGTGGGCGCCCAGGAGGCGCGGACGCTGGACGTGGACCGGATCCGCGGGGCGTTCGCCTCGGTGGTCTCGCCGGGCCGCCTGGAGGTGGTGCGGCGCAGCCCGACCGTGGTGCTGGACGCCGCGCACAACCCGGCGGGCGCGCGGGCCACGGCCGAGGGCATCAGCGAGGCGTTCGGCTTCTCCCGGCTGGTCGGTGTCGTCGGGACGAGCGGCGACAAGGACGTCCGGGGCCTGCTGGAGGCGTTCGAGCCGATCTTCGCGGAGGTCGTCGTCACCCAGAACTCCAGCCACCGCGCGATGGACGCGGACGAGCTGGCCGCGGTCGCCGTCGAGGTCTTCGGCGACGAGCGGGTGGTGGTGGAGCCGCGGCTGGACGACGCGCTGGAGGCGGCGATCACGCTGGCGGAGGAGGAGGACGAGTTCGCGGGCGCGGGCGTCCTCGTGACGGGTTCGGTGATCACTGTCGGCGAGGCCCGGCTGCTGCTGGGGAAGGGCTGAGGTTTCCTGATGCGTACGCTCTGCGCGTCCACGCTGATCGGCGAGTTTTTCGTGATCGGCTTCGCAGGCCTGGTGGCCATGAAGGACGACAGCCTGAGCATGGGCACCGTCTGGACGGTGTGCGGCATCCTGATGGCTCTGAGCGTGCTGCTGTGCGGCATGATCACCCGGCCGGGTGGGATACAGCTCGGCTGGGCGCTCCAGGTGGCGCTGATCGTCAGCGGCTTCATCGTGCCGGTCATGTTCTTCCTGGGCGCGGTGTTCGCGGGGCTGTGGTGGGCGTCGGTCCACTTCGGCCGCAAGATCGACGAAGCCAAGGCCAAGTGGGCGGCCCAGCCGCAGTAGCCCCTCCCGGCGGCTCCGGCCCCCGGGGGGCGCAACGTGGGACCCGGTGCCGTGCCGCCGTACGGCCCCTGTAGCCTCGGCTCACCGCACATGTATGCCTGCAAGGAGCCGTAACAGATGACCCAGCGCACCCTCGTCCTCCTCAAGCCCGACGCGGTACGCCGCGGCCTGATCGGCGAGATCATCGGCCGTATCGAGCGCAAGGCCGGCTGGGCCATCACCGCGCTGGAGCTGCGCCACCTGGACCAGGACACGCTGGAGCAGCACTACGGCGAGCACAAGGGCAAGCCGTTCTACGAGCCGCTGGTGGCGTTCATGTCCTCCGGGCCGGTCGTCGCACTGGTGGTCGAGGGCGAGCGGGTCATCGAGGGCGTACGCCAACTGGCCGGACCGACCGACCCGATCGCCGCAGCGCCGGGGTCCATCCGTGGTGATTTCGGCACCATCGTCCGGGAGAACCTGATTCACGCTTCGGACTCCGAGGAGTCCGCCATTCGGGAACTGAAGATTTTCTTCCCGGGTATTTCCTGACTCGCTGTCAGCCATACAGCGCTCATGACCTGGGGCGACCGAAGGAATTTCGGTCGCCCTTCGGCATATGAACGCCACGACCGGGAACGCATCGCTCCGACACTTCGTCATCACTCATACAGAGGCGGGCCACCGCGCCGTGTCCGCGCAGGCGGGTCTACGATGTGAATCTCCTCGCCACACCACCCACCTCGCCGACCTGAGAAGCCGTCAACGCTCTAATTGGGAAGGCCCGACGCATCCTCATGGGAAACAAGGGGAACTCAATGTCGTTCATCGGCCGTGACATGGCTGTCGACCTCGGGACCGCCAACACGCTGGTGTACGTGAGGGGTCGCGGCATCGTCCTCAACGAGCCGTCCGTCGTCGCGATCAACACCAACACCGGCGGCATCCTGGCGGTCGGCTCCGAAGCGAAGAAGATGATCGGCCGGACGCCCGGCAACATCGTGGCCGTCCGGCCGCTGAAGGACGGCGTGATCGCCGACTTCGAGATCACGGAGCGCATGCTCCGCTACTTCATCCTCAAGATCCACAAGCGCCGCTACCTCGCCCGCCCGCGGGTCGTCGTCTGTGTGCCGTCCGGCATCACCGGCGTCGAGCGCCGCGCGGTCATCGAGGCGTCCACCCAGGCGGGCGCCCGTCAGGTGCACATCATCGAGGAGCCCATGGCCGCCGCCATCGGCTCCGGCCTCCCGGTCCACGAGGCCACCGGCAACATGGTCGTCGACATCGGTGGCGGCACCACCGAGGTCGCCGTCATCTCGCTCGGCGGAATCGTCACGGCACAGTCCATCCGGGTGGCCGGCGACGAGCTGGACAACGCGATCATCCAGCACATCAAGAAGGAGTACAGCCTCCTCCTCGGTGAGCGGACCGCCGAACAGATCAAGATCACCATCGGTTCGGCGTACGACCTCGAAACCGACGAGCACACCGAGATCCGGGGGCGGGACCTGGTGTCCGGCCTCCCGAAGACCGTGGTGATCTCGGCCGCCGAGGTCCGCAAGGCCATCGAGGAGCCGGTCAACGCGATCGTCGACGCCGTCAAGACGACCCTCGACAAGTGCCCGCCGGAGCTCTCCGGCGACGTCATGGACCGGGGCATCGTCCTCACCGGTGGCGGCGCCCTGCTGCGCGGCCTCGACGAGCGGCTTCGCCGGGAGACCGGCATGCCGATCCACATCGCCGAGGACCCGCTGGACTCGGTGGCACTCGGCTCCGGCAAGTGCGTGGAGGAGTTCGAGGCGCTCCAGCAGGTGCTGGACGCCCAGCCGCGCAGATAGCGGGGCCCACAGGTCAGCCGTACGGGTGCTGCCGGACCCGTACGGCTGATCGTTGATCAGGTTGATCCGGTTGGTATAACGGCACAAAAATTTCCTACGAGTTTCCTACGAGGAAGGGCACGGCCGCCCCACGTGAGGGACACACGAGAGAGCCGGCTGCTCCTGGTGCTGCTGGTAGCCATCGCGTTCGCGCTGATCACGGTGGATATCCGCGGCGGCGAGGAGTCACCCGTCGACGGCGCCAGACGGGCAGCCGCCACTGTCTTCGGCCCGGTCGAGAACAGCGTCGCGTCCGCCGTCAACCCGGTCGGCAACGCCATCGCGGCCGTACGGGACTCGGGCGAACGCCACAACCGCATCGCGGCGCTGGAGCGGGAGAACGCCGCGCTCAAGGCGAAACTCGGCAGCGACGACCGCAACCGCAGCCGCGTGCGCGAACTCGACAACCTGCTGAAGAAGGCCGGCGCCGGCCAGTACGGCATCAAGGCGGCCGAGGTCATCGCCATAGGGGCCGCCCAGGGCTTCTCCTGGACGGTGACCATCGACGCCGGTGCCAACGACGGCATCAAGCGGGACATGACGGTCATCAACGGGGACGGCCTCGTCGGCCGCGTCACCACCGTCGGCCCCGGCACCGCCACCGTGCTCCTCGCCAGCGACCCCGACTTCACCGTCGGCACCCGCCTGGAGAAGTCCGACGAGCTGGGCTTCGCCACCGGCCAGGGGGACCGCCCGCTGTCCGTGCAGCTCCTCAACGGCAAGGCGAAGGTCAAGCCCGGCGACCGGCTGGTCACCTTCGGCTCGCAGGCCGACAAGCCGTTCGTGCCCGGCGTCCCGGTCGGCGAGGTCATCCGGGTGGATCCCTCCACCGGCAACCTCACCCGGAACATCTTCGTCCGCCCGTACGCCGGCTTCAGCAAGCTCGACATCGTGGGCGTCGTCGTCCAGGCCCCGCGCACCGACCCCCGCGACACCGTCCTGCCACCCAAGCCCACGCCCGAGCCGACCGTCACGGTCACGGTGACCCCGTCCCCCACCGGGGCGCCCAGCGGCGCGCCGAGCGGGCCGCCGGAGGGGGAGTGACCATGCGTTTCAACCGGATCCTGCTCTCCACGACCCTCGTCGTCGTGGCCCTCGTCATCCAGGTGTCGATCCTGGCCCGCCTCCAGCTCCCCGGCGCCGTCCCCGACCTGCTGCTGCTCGTCGTCGTCGGCCTCGCCCTGGTGTACGGGCACGTCAGCGGCGCCCTCATCGGCTTCGGTGCCGGGCTCCTCGTCGACCTCGCCCCGCCCGCCGACCACGCCGCCGGGCGGTACGCCCTGGTCCTGTGCGTCATCGGCTACCTCGTCGGCCTCGCCAAGCCCGAGAACGGCCAGCTGCGCTCCGCCACCGGCCCCATGGTCATGGTGGTCGTCGCGGCCGTCGGCTCGACCCTGCTGTACGCGGGCGTCGGCGCCCTCGTCGGCGACACCGCCGCCCGCCACGTCGGCCTGGTCTCCCTGCTGATCACCGCGGTGATCTACGACCTGCTCCTCGCGCCCTTCACCGTGCCGCTGATCATGGCGCTCGCCAGACGCGCCGAGAACGACCCCCTCGCCGACGCCGGCAGTGGTGGCGCCGACGTCGCCTCGGGCTTCATGGCGAACGGCACCGGCCTGAGGATCGGCGAACAGCGCGGCGTACTGCGCATGAGGGCCGCCCGCAACCGGGCGGCGCGGGCCGGACGCATCAAGGGCGTCAAGCGACTGTGACCGAGGGGGCAACCGCGTCATGAGCAACATCCCCGAGACCGGGCGGACCCCCCGGGTCCAGATCCGGCTCATCGTCATCCAGGTCCTGGTCTTCTCCCTACTCCTCACCCTTGGCGGCCGCCTCTGGTACATCCAGATCCGGCAGGGCAAGGAGTACACCGACGAGGCGAAGAACAACCACGTCCAGCAGGTCGTCCAGCCCGCCGTCCGCGGCGCCATCCTCGACGCCCGCGGCGTCCCCCTCGCCGACAACGAGACCCGCCTCGTGGTCTCCGCCTCCCGCACCGAGCTGCTGAAGATGAAGGACGACGGCAAGGGCGTCCTCACCCGGCTGGCCGGAGTCCTGGGCATGAAGCCCAAGGACGTCATGGACAAGATCCGCCTCTGCGACTCCAAGACCCCCCAGCCCTGCTGGAACGGCTCGCCCTTCCAGCCGATCCCCGTCACCGACGAGGCCACCACCCAGCAGGCCCTGCAGATCCGGGAACGCGCCGAGGACTTCCCCGGCATCACCGCCGAACCCACCGCCGTACGCCGCTACACCGCGCCCGGCGGCGCCCGCACCGCGCAGGTGCTCGGCTACCTCTCGCCCGTCACCGACGAGGAGCTGGAGAAGGCCAAGGACACCGACTCGCCGTTCCTCCGCTCCGACCAGGTCGGACGCTCCGGCCTGGAACGCACGTACGACAAGGCGCTGCGCGGCAAGGCGGGCGTCACCCGCTACGAGGTCGACAACCTGGGCCGGGTCCTCGGCGAGGCGGAGAGCGACCCGGGCAGGCCCGGCTCGACGGTCGTCACCAGCATCGACGCCCGGGTCCAGGCCGTCGCCGAGTACGAGCTCCAGCAGGCGATGAAGACCGTCCGCAAGGAGACGGACAAGATCACCGGCCGGCCGTACAAGGCCGACGCGGGCGCCGTCGTCGTCCTGGAGTCCAAGACCGGCCGGGTCGTCGCGATGGCCTCCCAGCCCGACTACGACCCCAACGCCTGGGTCGGCGGCATCTCCGGCACGGAGTACGCCAAGCTCACCGGCAAGAACTCCAACTACCCGCTGCTCAACCGGGCCATCCAGGGTCAGGCACCCGCCGGCTCCGTCTTCAAGGTGGTCTCGGCGAGCGCGGCCGTGCGGGCGGGCAACCCCTTCGACAGCCGCTACAACTGCAGCAGCTCCTACAGCCTCGGCGGGCGGAGCTTCGCGAACTTCGAGTCCAAGGGGCACGGCCCCATCTCCCTCGGCGACGCCCTGAAGTTCTCCTGCAACACCGTCTTCTACCGTCTCGGCCACGAGGAGTGGCAGCGCGACGGCGGCCTCAAGCCGAAGAAGAACGCCAACGACTGGTTCTACCGGACCGCGCACGACTTCGGCTTCGGCTCCGAGACGGGCATCGACCTGCCGAACGAGGTCAAGGGCCGCATCCCCGACCGCCATTGGAAGCAGTCCTTCTGGAAGGCCAACAAGGACTCCTGGTGCAAGCAGGGCAAGAAGGGCGGCAGCTACGTCGAGCAGATCGCCTATGAGAGCTGCCTCGAAGGCAACCAGCTGAAGGCCTTCGACAGCATCAACTTCGCCATCGGCCAGGGCGACGTTCTCATCACCCCGATCCAGTTGGCCACCGCCTACGCCGCCATCAGCAACGGCGGCACCCTCTACAACCCCACCATCGGCAAGGCCGTGATCAGTCCCGACGGCAAGAAGGTCGAGGAGATCAAGCCCAGGCCCCACGGCAGGCTGCCGGTCGACGCCGAGACCATCAGCGACCTCGACAAGGGCCTGCGCTCCGTCGTCGAACCCGGCGGAACCGCCGCCTGGCGGTTCGGCGGCTGGCCGCAGGACAAGATCCCGATGCGGGCGAAGACCGGTACCGCCCAGGTCTACGGCAAGCAGACCACCTCGTGGTTCGCGACCTACACCGACGACTTCACGATCGTCATGACGATCTCCCAGGGTGGTACGGGCTCCGGCGCCTCGGGCCCCGCCGTACGCAACATCTACGACGCCATCTACGGTCTGGACGACGCCGGCAACCAGGACCTCAAGCGGGCCCTGCTGCCCAGGCCGCAGACGGCGCTGCCCAAGATCCAGCCCGACGGCTCCATCGACGCGCCGCCCGTCAAGCCGTACGACCCGAACTCCCAGAAGGTCGACCCGAGCGAGCAGGGCGACGGAGAGCCACCACTCGCGGGCCCGCCCCCCGTCTGGAGGGACTGACCCACGATGGCCGGAACCAACAACTTCTCCGTCTCGCGGTACGCGCCCGACCGCGGCGTCTGGTCCAAGCTCACCGCCCGCGACTCGATGGTGCGCAGGCTCGACTGGCCGCTGCTGTTCTCCGCGATCGCGCTGTCCTTCATCGGTTCGCTCCTGGTGTGGTCCGCCACCCGCAACCGCACCGAGCTCACCCAGGGCGACCCCTACGCCTTCCTCTTCCGCCACATCCTCAACACCGGCATCGGGTTCGCCCTGATGGTCGGCACCATCTGGCTGGGCCACCGCACCCTGCGCGGGGCGGTGCCGGTGCTGTACGGCATCTCCGTGGTCCTGGTGCTGCTCGTCCTCACCCCGCTCGGCGCCACCATCAACGGTGCGCACGCCTGGATCGTGATCGGCGGCGGGTTCTCGCTCCAGCCCTCCGAGTTCGTGAAGATCACGATCATCCTGGGCATGGCAGTGCTGCTGGCCGCCAAGGTCGACGCGGGCGACCAGATCCACCCCGATCACCGCACGGTCGCCAAGTCCCTCGTCCTCGCCGTCGTACCGATGGCCATCGTGATGCTGATGCCCGACCTCGGCTCCGTGATGGTCATGGTCGTCATCGTCCTGGGCGTGCTGCTCGCCTCCGGCGCGTCCAACCGGTGGATCTTCGGGCTGATCGGCGCGGGCATCGTCGGCGCGGTCCTCGTCACCGCGCTCGGCCTGCTCGACCAGTACCAGATCAACCGGTTCGCGGCCTTCGCCAACCCCGAGCTCGACCCGGCCGGCGCCGGCTACAACACCAACCAGGCGCGCATCGCCGTCGGCTCCGGCGGGCTGTACGGCGCGGGACTGTTCAACGGCCACCAGACCACCGGACAGTTCGTCCCCGAACAGCAGACCGACTTCATCTTCACCGTCGCCGGAGAGGAACTCGGCTTCATCGGCGGGTCCGCGATCATCGCGCTCCTCGGCGTGGTGCTCTGGCGCGCCTGCCGGATCGCCCGCGAGACGACCGAGCTGTACGGCACGATCGTCGCCGCCGGGATCATCGCCTGGTTCGCCTTCCAGTCCTTCGAGAACATCGGCATGACCCTCGGCATCATGCCGGTCGCCGGTCTCCCGCTGCCGTTCGTGTCCTACGGAGGATCGTCGATGTTCGCGGTGTGGGTGGCGATCGGACTGCTTCAGTCGATCAGGGTGCAACGGCCACTGACCGCCTAGGGACCGCATGGACCGGCCCGTCGGGGGTAGCTGAATTCGAATGATGGCGGACACGAAGCGCGAGATCGAGCGGAAGTACGAAGCCGGCCCCGACACCCGACTGCCGGACCTCACCGGAGTGCGCGGCGTCTGTGACGTCGTCGACAAGGGCGTCGCCGAGCTGGACGCCGTCTACTACGACACCGAGGACCTGCGCCTGGCCGAGGCGTCCATCACCCTGCGCCGCCGCACCGGGGGCGACGACGCCGGCTGGCACCTGAAACTGCCGGTCGCCCCCGGCGTACGGGACGAGATCCGCGCCCCGCTGGAGGACGACGTGCCCCGCTCGCTGGCCGGGCTGGTCCGGGCCAGGACCCGGGGCGCCGCGCTCGTTCCGCTGGTACGGCTCCGGTCCCGCCGCGACGTGCGCCACCTCGTCGGCGCCAAGGGCGCCCTGCTCGCCGAGGCGAGCACCGACACGGTCCGCGCCGAGCGGCTCACGGGCGGGGACGGCTCCACCGCCGAGTGGACCGAGATCGAGATCGAGCTCGCCGACGGCGGCGACCCCGCGTTCCTCGACGCCGTGCACAAACGGCTCCGCAAGAAGGGGCTGAAGCCCGCCCGGTCGGCGTCCAAACTCGCCAAGGCGCTCCAGGACACCGGCCGGCGGCCGGCGCCGCCCCCCGAGCCGGACGGCACCGCCGGCGGCCATGTCCTCGCCCACCTGCGCGAACAGGCCGACACGCTGGTCACCTGCGACGCCGCCGTACGCCGCGACCTGCCCGACTCCGTGCACCGGATGCGCGTCGCCACCCGCCGCCTGCGCAGCGCCTTCCGCACCTACCGGAAGATCCTGGACCCGGCCGCCACCGGCCCCGTCGCCGAGGAACTGAAGTGGCTGGCCCGCGAACTCGGCGTCGACCGCGACCAGGAGGTCCTCGCCGAACGGCTCACCGCCCGTATCGACGCCGTGCCCGTCACGCTGCTGCTCGGACCGGTCAGGGGACGCCTCCGCGCCTGGGCCGGTGCCGGCCGCGCCGGATCACGCGCCCGCACCCTCGCCGTCCTCGACAGTGAGCGCTACGCCGCCCTCCTGGACGCCCTCCACACCCTGCTCGCCGACCCCCCGCTCCGGCCCGCCGCCCGAAAGGACGCCGTCGCGGTCCTGCCCAGGGCGATCCTCAAGGACTACGAGCGGCTCGCCGCCCGCATCGACCGCGCGCTCGCCCTGCCCGCCGGCCACGACCGGGACGTCGCCCTGCACGAGGCCCGCAAGGCCGCCAAGCGCGCCCGGTACGCCGCCGAGGCCGCCGCGCCCGTGCTCGGCAGGCCCGCGAAGCGGTTCGTCAAGCGGGTGAAGGCCGTGCAGAAGGTCCTCGGCGACCACCAGGACAGCGTCGTCGCCCGCGACACCCTCCGCGACCTCGCCATCCAGGCCCACCTGGCGGGCGAGACCGCCTTCACCTGGGGCCTGCTGTACGGCCAGGAGGAGGCCCGGGCGGCGGAGCGCGAGAGGGAGCTGCCGCGGGTGTGGGCGAAGGCGGTACCGGGAAAACTGCGGCGGCTCTGACCTCCGACGCACCGGGGTACGCTTGAGAGTCGCCCCCTGCCAGCTCATGAAGGTCTCTGATGTCCGAGTCGGTCTTCCCACAGCTCGAAGCTCTGCTCCCGCACGTGCAGAAGCCCATTCAGTACGTCGGCGGTGAGCTGAACTCCACCGTCAAGCCCTGGGACGAGTGCGACGTGCGCTGGGCGCTCATGTACCCGGACGCCTACGAGGTCGGGCTCCCCAACCAGGGCGTCATGATCCTCTACGAGGTCCTGAACGAGCGCGAGGGCGTCCTCGCGGAGCGTACGTACAGCGTGTGGCCCGACCTCGAAGCGCTGATGCGCGAGCACGGGGTGCCGCAGTTCACCGTGGACAGCCACCGGCCCGTGAAGGCGTTCGACGTCTTCGGGCTGAGCTTCTCCACCGAGCTGGGCTACACCAACATGCTCACGGCGCTCGACCTGGCGGGCATCCCGCTGGAGGCGAAGGACCGCACGCTCGACGACCCGATCGTCCTCGCGGGCGGCCACGCGGCCTTCAACCCCGAGCCGATCGCCGACTTCATCGACGCCGCGATCATCGGTGACGGCGAGCAGGCCGTGCTCGACATGACCGGGATCATCCGTGCCTGGAAGGCGGAGGGCCGTCCCGGCGGCCGCGAGGAGGTCCTCTTCCGCCTCGCGAAGACCGGCTCCGTGTACATCCCCGCGTTCTACGACGTCGAGTACCTGCCCGACGGACGCATCGGCCGCGTCGTACCGAACAAGTCGGGCGTCCCGTGGCGCGTGTCCAAGCACACCGTCATGGACCTCGACGAGTGGCCCTATCCCAAGCAGCCGCTCGTCCCGCTCGCCGAGACCGTCCACGAGCGGATGTCCGTGGAGATCTTCCGCGGCTGCACCCGCGGCTGCCGCTTCTGCCAGGCCGGCATGATCACGCGCCCCGTGCGGGAGCGAAGCATCACCGGCATCGGCGACATGGTCGAGAAGGGTCTCAAGGCGACCGGGTTCGAGGAGGTCGGCCTGCTGTCGCTGTCCTCCGCCGACCACTCCGAGATCGGCGACATCGCCAAGGGCCTCGCCGACCGGTACGAGGACGACAAGATCGGCCTGTCGCTGCCCTCCACCCGCGTCGACGCGTTCAACGTCGACCTCGCCAACGAGCTGACCAGGAACGGCCGTCGGTCCGGTCTCACCTTCGCCCCCGAGGGCGGCTCCGAGCGCATGCGCAAGGTCATCAACAAGATGGTCTCCGAGGAGGACCTGATCCGTACGGTCTCCACGGCGTACGGCAACGGCTGGCGCCAGGTGAAGCTGTACTTCATGTGCGGCCTGCCCACCGAGACCGACGACGACGTGCTCCAGATCGCCGACATGGCGGCCAACGTCATCGCCGAGGGCCGCAAGGTGTCCGGCCAGAACGACATCCGCTGCACCGTCTCCATCGGCGGCTTCGTGCCCAAGCCGCACACCCCCTTCCAGTGGGCGCCGCAGCTGTCCGCCGAGGAGACCGACGCCCGCCTGGAGAAGCTCCGCGACAAGATCCGCGGCGACAAGAAGTACGGCCGCTCCATCGGCTTCCGCTACCACGACGGCAAGCCCGGCATCGTCGAGGGCCTGCTCTCGCGCGGCGACCGCCGCGTGGGCGCCGTGATCCGCGCCGTCTACGAGGACGGCGGGCGCTTCGACGGCTGGCGCGAGCACTTCAGTTACGACCGCTGGATGGCGTGCGCGGAGAAGACGCTGCCCGAGTTCGGCGTGGACGTCGACTGGTACACCACCCGCGAGCGCACGTACGAGGAGGTCCTGCCCTGGGACCACCTGGACTCCGGTCTCGACAAGGACTGGCTCTGGGAGGACTGGCAGGACGCGCTCGACGAGACCGAGGTCGAGGACTGCCGCTGGACGCCGTGCTTCGACTGCGGTGTCTGCCCGCAGATGGACACTCACATCCAGATCGGCCCGACGGGCAAGAAGCTGCTGCCGCTCACCGTCAAGAAGTAGTCGGCACCAGCGCCGAACTCCTCGGCGGGACCAGGGCATGGTCTCGCGGTCGAGGGGTGCAGCTGAGGAGAGGCGTCCGGACAGTCGCAGTCCGGACGCCTCTCGCTGTAGCCGCCCGTCCGCGCCTCGTCCGTCTCCTGAACACCCTTGCTCCCCGGAGCCGGCAGTTGAGCGGACCCTGTGCTCCTGCCGGGCAGCCGGCGATGATCCAGTCGTACGGGGCGTGGCCGTGTGGGCGCTGCCACCGGTGCCGTGCCTGGGCCACCAGGATGGACATCGACGACATCACGCACAAGTTCCTTGGGAAAAGGCAGGGTTGGCGATGATTCTGGAGCTGTTGCCGGAGGTGGGAGTTGCCACGCTCAGGCTGGGCATGTCGGCCGACGAGGCGGTCGGGGCCGCACGCGAACTGGGCTTCGCCCCGTCCGACCCGGACTACGGCGACACGCCCGGACAGGTGCTCTGCGAGCACGGGGAGTCCCGGACGGGGTTCAATCTCGGCTTCACCAAGGGCGCGTTGACCGACATCCATGTGTACCGGTTCCGCGTCGAGGACACGGATGTGACGGTCCTCCTCGACGGGCTCGACGTCTTCCGGACCCCCAGCGAAGAGCTGCTGGAGCGCCTGGAGAAGCGGGGCCACACGGTCCAGCAGAACGACGACGGCGTGGACACCCTTCCCGACCTCAAGGTGGTCCTGTCGAACGAGAGCAGCTTCGAGTACCCGATGGACGAGGAGGGGGACCCGATCCACTTCGACTACGCCCTCGTCACCTCGGTGGACTTCCGGGGGCCGGCCGGGGACTGACTCCGGCGGCCGTCGACCGGGCCGGGTCGGCGCCCGGCTGCGTCCCGTGCGCCGCCGGACGGGAAGCCGCTGCCGCCAACCGTCGTGAAGTGCCCCTGTAACGTCCGCGCAACGGCCCGGCCGGGGAAGAAACCCCAGGCCGGGCCGCTCGCGTCATGTCGGGCATGGACGTGGACAAGCGTGAGCGTGAGCCCGAGGGATGCCTGACGGCGGCGATCAGGATCCCGGTGCGGATCGTGGTGCTGCTCGTCGTCGTCCCCGTACGGATGGTGTGGGACGTCCTCGCCGTGTGCGGCCGGACGCTCGACCGGATGGTGCTGCGCCCGCTCGGCCGGGTGCTGTACGTGCTGTTCGTCACCCCGCTGATCCGGCTGTACGAGCACGTCCTGGCCCCCCTCGGCAGGGCGCTCGCGTGGCTGATCGGGGCCCTGGTGACGTACGGCATCGTGAAGCCGGCCGGGTGGCTGTACCGGTGGGTGCTCACACCGCTCGGGCACGCGCTGGTGTGGCTGGTGGAGACCTTGGTGGTGGCCCCGGCGCGGTGGCTGTACCGGTACCTGCTGACGCCGCTCGGGCACGGCGCCGCCTGGCTGGCCAGGGCGCTGTTCGTGTGGCCGTGGGTGGCGCTGTGGCGGTACGTCGTCGTGCCCGTCGTGCGGTACGGGATCGTCGTCCCGCTGGTGTGGCTGTGCCGGTGGGTGCTCGTCCCGCCGGCCCTGTGGCTCTACCGGTGGGTGCTCACCCCCGTGGGGCGGGCGCTCGTGGTCGCCGGGCGGGAGGTCCGGGACGCGATCGTGGTGGCGTGGCGTGTCGCCGGGTACGTCTCCCGGACCGTGGGGCGCGCGCTGAAGTGGCTCGGACGGAACCTGGTGGGCCGGCCGGTGGCGTGGTGCTACCGGAACGTGTGCACCCCGGTCGGTCACGCCCTGCGCGAGCACCTCTGGCGCCCGGTCCGCACGGCCGCCGTCGAGGCGGGGCGCGCCACCCGGGCGGCGCTGGCCTCGGCCGCCGAAACGGTCCGCCGGGCCCGCCGGGACGCGTGGCGGGCGCTGGTCGGCGGACCGGCGGTGGGGCGGGCTGGGGAACCGGCCGGCGTCCCGGCGCGTAGTCTGGGTAGTACAAAGACCGCACCTGGCGTGGCGCCCGCACCCGAGATCTCCCCGCGACAGCGGGGGTGAGCCGGGCGGGCCCCCCGGGAGCCGCCCGAATTTTCGTGGGCGGAGCGCCACCGCGCCCGCCCCGCACCGAGGAGAAGAACCACTGGGCAAGCGACAGCCCGAAGGCCCGCCGCCCGCACCGGCAGTGCAGCGCATCCGCCTGCGCTACACCAAGCGCGGCCGCCTCCGGTTCACCAGCCACCGCGACTTCCAGCGCGCGTTCGAGCGTGCGCTGCGCCGCGCCGAGGTGCCCATGGCGTACTCGGCCGGCTTCACACCCCACCCCAAGGTCTCGTACGCCAATGCCGCCCCCACCGGCACGGGCTCCGAGGCCGAGTACCTGGAGATCGCGCTCACCGAGCCGCGTGACCCCCGGAAACTGCGCGAGTTGCTCGACGAGTCGCTGCCGGACGGGCTCGACATCACCGACGCCGTCGAGGCCCGCACCTCGGGTCTCGCCGACCGGCTGACCGCCTCCGTCTGGGAACTGCGCCTGGAGGGCGTGGACGTGGCGGACGCCGAGCGCGCCGTCGCCGCCTTCCTCGCCGCCGACGCCGTCGAGGTACAGCGCAAGACCAAGAACGGGATGCGCACCTTCGACGCACGGGCCGCCGTGGCAGGCCTGGAGGCCGGCTCTGTGCCGTCTGATAGGCCCGGGCAGGGCCTCTGTGCGATACTGCGGCTGGTTGTTCGGCACGTGACACCTGCCGTGCGACCCGACGACGTCCTGTCCGGTCTCCGAGCTGTGGCCGACCTGGCGCCGCCGGTCCCCGCAGCGGTGACCAGGCTGGCGCAGGGGCTCTTCGACGAGGAGTCCGGCACGGTGACCGACCCGCTCGCGCCCGACCGCGAGGCAGTCACGGCCGCCCCACCCAAGGCCGCCGGACTCGCCGCCGCCCCGGAGCCGACAGGTGCGGGTTCCGCGTAGGGCGGTCGTTGTAGCGCAGCCCTGGCACTCGGGAGCCACCTGGGTCGGGCCGCGTACACCCACAGGAGACTTTCGCCAGGCCGTACGCACAACGCGTACGGAACCGGCGGGCCAGACATAACAGCTCCCGTGCGGCGCCGCGCCAGACGCGGCGCCCGGGAGCGTGACGGGAGAACCGCCCGCATGCTCGAGCCGAACGAAACCGGCACCACCGCCGGTAACCACAACGAAGAGAACAACTCTCCGAGCGACACGCTGCCGCCGCGCCGCCGTCGCCGGGCCGCGTCGAGGCCGGCGGGTCCGCCGGTCACCGGGAGCGCCGGGGACGCACCGGTCGGCGAGGTCGTCGTCGAGACGCCCGCCGCCGAGGTGGCCGACGTCGCCTCCCTCGCCGAGGCGCCGAACGACGCGCCCGAGCCCGCTCCGGCGCGTACGCGCCGCCGCGCGACGCGTAAGGCGACCGCCCCGGCGGGTGCGCCCCAGGTCGCCGAGGAGCCGCAGGCCGCTGAGGTGCCGGAGGCCGCTCC